>NZ_CP113828.1:0-51847 GCF_026802345.1 Pandoraea sp. XJJ-1 | reverse complement strand
GATGCAGGTCTCCTAATACCCAAAATGCCAACACAAATAAGCCCGGCGCATGCGCGCACTCATCGGGCTACCGTTACCACTGCACGCTTGGCGTACAGGGCCCAAGCGATCCACACGGGATGGATCACCAAAGTCGTCAACCCGAATGCCGTGGCCAGATTGCTCCAGGCGCTGCCACGGCAGGCCCGCGACGAGCCAGTCGAACTGCTCGCGCGTGAGTTGAAGTGACCCCGTGTCCTGGCGCGGCCAGGCGAAGCTGCCCGCTTGCAGCCGCCGGGTGCACAGCCACATGCCCGCGCCGTCGTAGACCAGCACCTTGAGCCGGTCGGCGCGGCGGTTGGCAAACACGTAGGCGTGGTGGGCTTGCGCGCCCAGCGCGAAGCCGCGCACCACTTGGGCCAACAGCGTGTCGATGCCCCCGCGCAGGTCGGCCGCGCCAAGCGCCAGCCAGATGACGTCGATGCGAATCATCGGCCGAACTCCCGCAGCAGCGAAGCGAGTTCACGCGTGTGCGCCAGCGGCCAATGCAGATCGAGCCGGGTGCCTCCCACGTTCAATTCGACGCGCACCGATGTCGATGCGGCACCAGGCGCCACGCGGGCGGCCACGAAGCCGCTCGGCCTGGCGGCTGGCGAGGGCTCAGGGCTGACGCCGTCGAGCCGCGCCTGCCAGCGCCGCGCATGTGCGCACCAGCTTTGCAGCGTTCCCGCTGGCACCCCGTTGGCCTCGGCCCATACCTGCGCCTTCTGGCCAGAGGCACGATACGCCGCCACTTGCTCCAGGCACCGTTCCATCTGCTGTCGATCCATGTCCACCTCGTCTCGTTCGTTGATTGCGAAGACCCGAGGTTCGCAGCTTCAACGGTGAGATGAAAGATGGGTTCGCGGAACGCTTACTCTGCACCGTGGTAAACGACATCTGGATGGGACGCGAAGCTGGGACGTCCACCAGCGTCACATCGATCGCTTCGATCTTCATGCCACTGTCTCCGTAGCCGACTTGCGTTGCTCGGCCTGCTCACGCTCGATTACGAAGTCCAGGGTCATGACCCGCACCCCGTCCTCGATCGTCTCGGGCGTAATCAGGTCGGGGGTGACGCCGTGACAGCAGTCATCGTCCACCCATTTGCCCCCTTCGAAGTAGTATTGCGTGGTCAACGGTTCGAAACCGTCCTTGCGCACCTTGAAGTGCACGTGCGCCGGACGCCAGGTATGGCTGCCCAGGTGGCCCAGCAGACGCCCAGTCGGCCCCTCGGAGGGGATCTGGTATGGCACTGGCATCGTGGTGCGCACGCGATAGTTGCCCTGGGAATCCGTCACGAGTTTTCCGCGGTAGTAGTCCACGGGGATGTTGTCGTGGATCCCGCTGTACAAGCCATCAGGCGTCGAGTGCCACACGTCGATGACAGCGCCGGCGAGCGACTCGCCCGTGTCCGAGCTCACCGTACCGCGAATGATCAGCGGTTTGTGGTCGTCGGTATCGTAGGTCTTGAGGACGCCTTCAACTACAGGAGCACCTTCCAGGAAGTACGGCCCCTGGATCGCAGGCGCAGAGGTCCGCGAGCGCTGCGCCTTGCCTTCGATGATGGTGCTGTTCAGGAAAACATCCAGAAGCAGCGCGGTTTCCCGCGTCTGTGCGACCTCGGTGAGATAGTCGACACCCGCGCGGTATTCGGCTTCCGTGACGCGCTTGTCCAGCAAAATTTTGCGTACTGCCTCGACGATCGCGCCTGCGACCTCGGCAACTCGTTTATCCATGACTCGTCTCCTTTCAAGATTTCATGGCTGAAACACCAATGAGTTGGTGCTTCAAACATGAATGCTAAGATTCGCGTGTCATGCGGTCCAATACCTTTTTTTGGCCTTTTTGATACGGGATCGGTATGGATTGGCGGTGCTCACCCTAGGGAAAACCAGAGGTTATTAAATGGAATTTCGGCAGCTTCGCTATTTCATCGCGGTCGCAGAAGAGGGAAATATCGGTGCTGCGGCAAGACGCCTGCATATTTCTCAGCCGCCCATTACCCGACAAATACAGGCCCTGGAACAGGATCTCGGTGTGGTGCTGTTTGAACGCACGCACCGCGGCGTAGAACTGACGGCAGCGGGTACAACATTTTTAGAGGATGCCAGGCGCCTACTGCACGTTACCGAGATCTCAAGGGTGAGATCACGTGCAGCATCGCGCGGTGAAATCGGGGAATTGCGCGTCGCCTATTTCGGAACCGTCGTTTTGCATACGCTACCGCTACTGCTGCGGCAACTCTTGTCGGTTGCTCCCTCGGCAACTGTGTCCTTGACGCAGATGAGCAAGAACCGCCAGATTGAAGCGCTGGACGCTGGCACCATCGATATCGGGTTCGGGCGTTTCTACCCCTATCAGGAGGGTGTAGTTGTCCGAAACGTAACCAATGAGAGGCTATTTCTGGGTGCGCAAAAGTCGCGCGCTCGCTCGTTTGGTGAGCAAGTTCATTGCAGCGCGCTTCGTAACGAGCCCTTGATCCTGTTCCCGCGAGAAGGACGCCCCAGTTTCGCAGACGAAGTCATCGGCGTATTCAAAAACGCGCGAGTGGAGCCAAAGGTTGTCGCCATAGTTGAAGACGTCAATGCAGCCATGGCTCTGGCGTTGGCCGGCGTCGGCGTGACAATTGTTCCCGAGACAGTAGCCATGATTTCGTGGCCTGACTTCGGCTTCACTGAACTCGTGGGCTCCAAGGCCACTGTACCGGTCAGTTGTATCTACCGTCACGATCACATTGCGCCGATTCTGAAAACATTCTTGAACTTGCTACCTATTCGAGAATCGCAATAGATGCCAATCGTTAGGTTGTCGAGCCCGCAATTCGGCATAACACTGGCCGTAAAGCGGGCATCAATCGCTGTACTCCAACTCTTACTGCGACATGGCTCACGCTAAAAGGAAGGCACGCGCAGCGAGGGCAATGCCCGACGCAATCAGCGCCGGGCCACCGCTATCAGTACTCCGAAGCCGACCAGCCGCCCGCCGAAGGCACGGTCGATCCAATGGCGGAAAGCCAGCAGACGATCGCGCACGGCACCGGCAGAGAAGCATAAGGCCACCAGGCTAAACCAGCCCATGTGCCCTGATGGCCACCCAAACTCCCCCACTTATGGCCACCTCAAACTCCCCCACCTGAACTGATCGGGGATAGGGGTTAAACGCCGGCGCCGTCGGCACCTGTTGGCAGGACATTGATCCGGTCTTCCTCGAGGGAAGGCCAAGGAGTGAATGTCTTGAAGTCCAACCAACGCGCCACCATAGAGACACTGCTGGAGCGCAATACATCGCAACGCGAGATCGCCCGCATCACGGGCATCGACCGCAAGACGGTCAGGAGCTATCACCAACGCTGGCTGGAGCAACTGCAGTCAAATTCCCCCGGGGTGGCCACCGGCTCGGCCCAGCAAATTCCCCCACCCTGGCCACCGGCTGCTGTGCCGGTGGCCACCTCCCTGTGCGAACCCTGGCGCGAGTTCATCGAAGCCCAGTTGCGTCTGAAGCGCAACGCCATGGCCATCTTCCAGGACCTGGTCGACCAGCACGGATTTACTGGTCAGTACAACTCGGTCAAACGCTTCTGTGCAAAGCTGCGCCACAAGGAGCCCGAGCAGTTCGACCGCCTGTCCTTTCTGCCTGGGGAGGAGATGCAGGTGGACTACGGCGAGGGCGCGCCCACCCGCGTGCCGGGCAGCGAGCGGTACCGCAAGCCCCGCCTGTTCGTGGCCACGCTGCGCTACTCGCGCGCCAGTTTCCGCTGCGTGGTCTGGAAGTCCAGCCAGCAAATCTGGGCCGAGTTGCACGAGCAGGCTCTGCGGTACTTCGGTGGCTGCCCGCAGTACGTGGTTCTGGACAATCTGAAGGAAGGCGTCTTCAAGCCCGACCTGTACGAGCCCGAACTCAACAAAGTCTACGCCGCCACCCTGGCGCACTATGGCGTGGTGGCCGACCCGGCGCGGGTGCGAGACCCCAACCGCAAGGGCACGGTGGAGCATGCCATTGGCCACACCCAGGCCACGGCCTTGAAGGGCCGGCGCTTTGAGTCCATCGAGGCCCAGAACGAGTTCCTGGCGCACTGGGAGAAGAGCTGGGCAGCCAAGCGCATCCACGGCACCGAGCGGCGCCAGGTGCAGGCCATGTTCGAGGAGGAGCGCAGCCACCTCAAACCTCTGCCGCTCCTGGGCATGCAGTATTTCGAGGAGGCGGTGCGCACCGTCTGCGACGACAGCTGCGTGCGGGTGGATCACAGCAGCTACGCCGCTCGCCCGGCGAACATCGGCTCCAAGGTGCTGGTGCGCATCTATGCCCAGCGCATCGAGATCCGCGATCTGCAAACCGGCGCCCTGCTGCGCACCCACGCCAAAGCCGAGCGCCCCGGCACGGTGGTGCTGCCCATGGAGGAGCGGGTATTCAATCCTTCGCGCGAGACCCGTCTGATCCTGCGTCAGGCTGGCGAGATCGGTGAGCACGCCAAACGGCTGTGTGAGCTGCTCTTTGCCATCGAGGGTCGGGTGGGCCAGCGCAAGCTCTGGGGCATCGTCAGCCTGGCCAGGCGATACCCAGCGCACTGCGTCGACACCGCCTGCGCACAGGCCCTGGAGCAGGGGATTTACAGCTACAAGCGCGTGCTGGCTTTGACCGAGGCCATCTTTGCCCAGGCGCTCAACGCCATCGAGACCCAGTCCAGCGGTGCGCCCGCCGGCGGCGGGCGCACGCTGACCCAGCAGCACGAGCTCATCCGCGACGCCGATGAGTACGCCGATCTGTTCGCGCACGCTGCGGCCGTCACAGCCACGAGCACGCTCGAGTCCGCCACGGCGAACACCACCACCAACAACACCAACAACGCACCTGGAATTCAGCCATGAACATGATCGAGATCGAACGCGCGCTGCGCGAGCTGCGTCTGTCCGGCATTGCCGAGACCCTGTCCACCCGCGTGATGCAGGCCCAGGCCGCGCAGGAGCCCTTCCTGGAGACCTTTGGGGCCATGCTGCAAGACGAACTGGACCGCCGGCGCTCGCGTCTGACCGAGCGCCGCTTCAAGCGCTCGGGCCTGGATGAGCGGCCCTCGCTGGCTGACTTCGACTGGCGTTTCAACCCGAAGCTGCCGCGCAGCGCCTGCTTCGAGTTGCATACCCTGAAGTTCATCGGCGAGGGCGCCAATGCGCTGATCATCGGCAAGCCCGGTACCGGCAAGAGCCATGTGGCCAAGGCCGTGGCCTACCAGGCAACGCTGCAGGGATACGACGCGCGTTACCTGGAAGCCGACACCGAGTTTGCTCGCTACGCGTTGGCCAGCGACTCAGAGCGCACCGAGCTGCTCAAGGACTGGGTCTCACCGGACCTGATCATCCTCGATGACCTGTTCCTGGCCAGACGCATCAGCGAGCACGCAGCCGAGGTGCTGCAGGCCATCGTGCACCAGCGCTACAAGCTGCGCCGCTCCATCGTCATCACATCCAACCGCGTGGTGCAGGACTGGGGCAAATATCTGGGCGACGCCACCATGGCCACCACCATCCTGGACCGCCTCATGCACCGCTGCGCAATGCTGGAGTTCGAGGGCAAGAGCTACCGCCTCAAGGAGGCTGCCGCACGCATCGCCATCACACCCGAGTCGTCATAATCTGGTCGTCCTGCCTGGGGGAATTTGGGGTGGCCAAGGGTGGGGGAATTTGACCTGGCCATCGGGGCGGTGTGCTCATGGGTACCCGGTTCTGGGCTACCCAGGAGGCCCTCATTCACCAGAACGCCAAAGACCTGGTGGTCAAGGCGAAGGGCGGGCAGACGGTGCGCACGTCGGTCTTCGACATCGCGCGCGGTCGCGTTTGGCCACCAGAGTACACCGGCCGTTTGATGGTCAACGACTTCATCCGCAAATGGCACGGCCACGAAGAGGAACTTAAGGCCGTCTGGAGCGAAGAGAAGGTCCGCGTCGAGAGGGGGTCTCCTCGTTTTCAGTGCAATAAGTGACGGTACGCAAAGCTAGCACTGGCGCGGGGGTGGTCTGGGTAGACCGTTGATTTCATTGACTTTCCTGTTCGCTTTGTAAACGGGTATGGTGGCCTCCCACTTTTGAGGTTCACGATGCAGGGTTGGCACACAACGTTTTTGGGGATGCGTGGGCTCCCCCGCGATATCAGCGACTTCGAGATGAAGGCATTTTTCACCTTCGATGGTGCCGAGCGCGACGCAATCAATGCACGCCGAGGTGATTCCCACAAGCTTGGTCTGGCGCTCCATATTGGTTTCCTGCGCATGAGTGGGCGTTTGCTCGGTGCCTTTCGGGTAATTCCAGTAGCCTTGTGGCGCCACCTTGGCAACGAGCTTGGCATTGCAGCACCAGAAGTCGCCTCGCTGAGAGCCATGTATGAACGCGGGCGCACGCTATTCGATCACCAACAAGTAGCCTGCACGGTCCTTGGATTCCAGTGGATGAGCGAGCACCAGCGCCGCTCACTGGTACGTGAACTGCGCGACGAAGTGGCGCGCTGCGCCGACCGCGATCAGCTACTCGTGCGGGCGCGTCAATGGCTGTACAAGAACAAGCTGGTGATCGTGCACGAGCGGGCAATTCGGACACTGATTGCGGCGGCACTTGCCCAGCTTGAAGTTGAAACAGGCACCGCCATCGCCGCCAGCGTTGATCCAGCAACACTTGATCGCTGGCGAGCCTCAGTTTCAGAGCTGCGCCCAGATGGACAAACCCAGCAGAGTTGGCTATGGGCTGCACCGGCGAAACACTCAACCCGCCAAATCAGCGAGGTACTGGAGCGCATCGACCTGCTTTACACGCTGGACGTTCATAAGCACCTGGCAGACATCCCCGATCTCATCTTGCGCCGCTACGCGCGCCGACTTGTCTCCAGGCCGCCCTCAGCCGGAGCCAAGATCAAAGAGCCAGCGCGCACCGTGGAGGTCGCATGCTTTCTTCGGTATTGCCTGTTCACCACCACAGACCAGTTGATCCTTATGGTGCAGCGCCGGATCGCCGATCTGTGGCGTCAGGCTGCCGCCGATGTCCCCGCTACCGTCAATTGGGCCGCAATGTACAAAACGCTGCTCGGCGAACTTGTTGCCTTGAGCGCGCAAGGTGCGGTGCCAGATGCTGAGTTGCGTGCCCGTCTTGAAGCCTTGATCACCGAAACCCAGAAACGCAAACCACCGAGCAGGGCCTCCCTGGTCCGCGAGGGATTGATTGATGGAATTCGCCCCGTGCGGTCGTTGCTCGTCGCCATTGCAAAGCTGCCCTGGCAGGCCACCGGCGAGCATCCTGCCATCGAGTACCTTGCCAAGCTGCAAGCTTTATATCTCAAAGGATCCAGAAAGCTGCCAGTTGAAGTGGTGGCACCAAGTCTGGGAATGATCTGGCAGGTTTCGATCTCCAGCCCAGACCGGGAACGGGCGTTTCAGGCGTTGGAGGTGGCCACCCTGTTTGCCCTGCGCCGCGCGGTGCGCAATGGCTCGGTCTGGATTGAGCACAGCCTGAGCTTTCGGGGTCGTGCGCGCTTGTTCTTCACGGACGAGCGTTGGCAGGCAGAGTCCAAGAAACACTATGCCCGTCTATCGTTACCCAGCAAGGCTGCCACTTTCTTGAAGCCTTTGCTGGCCAGAGTAACTGCCGGTGTCGATGCGGTGGCCGCTGCAGCCCGCAGTGGCGTACTGCGCGTGGATGATGAACTCCATTTGTCGCCATTGCCCGCAGAGGACGAAGACCCAGAAGTGACCAAGCTGCGCGCGGCTTTGGATCACCGCATCGGTGAGGTTCAATTGCCGGAAGTGATTCTGGCCGTTGACGCCCAGGTGCGCTTTAGCTGGATCATGCTCGGACGTGAGCCGCGCTCTACCGACGAGCTGCTGATGGTCTATGCCGGCATCATGGCCCACGGCACCAGTCTGACTGCGGTCGAATGCGCGCGCATGATTCCGCAATTGTCTGCCACCAGCATTCGCCAGGCCATGCGCTGGGCGCGGGACGAACGGCGTCTGAGCCAGGCCTGCCAGGCTGTGCTGGAATTCATGCAGCGACACCCGATTGCCGCCACCTGGGGGCGGTCCGATTTGGCATCTTCTGACATGATGAGCATGGAGACCACCAAACGGGTGTGGCAAGCCCGGCTTGATCCTCGGCGCAACACACCTTCCATTGGAATCTACTCCCATGTAAAAGACCGGTGGGGCATCTTCCATGCGCAGCCCTTTGTGCTCAATGAGCGCCAGGCGGGCGTGGCCATTGAAGGTGTCATCCGCCAAGAAAAGCTGGAGACCAGCCAGCTTGCTGTGGATACCCATGGCTACACCGACTTTGCCATGTCACATGCCCGTTTGCTTGGTTTTGATCTTTGCCCGCGGTTGAAGGAACTCAAACAGCGCCACCTCTTTGTGCCACGCGGCACCAAAGTGCCCGCAGAAATCGCTGCGGTGTGCGAAGCCAATGTCGACGTCGCTTTGATCGAAAAGCATTGGGATAGTCTGGTGCACCTGGCAGCCTCGGTCATGAGCGGACATGCCAGTGCGGTGGCAGCTCTTGCGCGGTTCGGTTCTGCCGCCCAGGGCGATCCAATCTATGAGGCTGGCGTGCAATTGGGGCGGTTGCTGCGTACGGCGTTTTTGGCTGACTACTTTGTCAAGGACGCTTTCAGGAACGAGTTGCGCCGGGTGCTCAATCGGGGCGAGGCTGTTAACGCCCTCAAGCGCGCCATTTATACCGGCCGGATCAGCCCGGCGCAGGCCAAACGTGTCGATGAAATGCAGGCTGTGGCCGATGCGTTGAGCCTGATGGCCAACATCGTGATGGCGTGGAATACCTCACAGATGCAGGCGGTCCTGGATCGCTGGTCGAACCGCCGCCAGGTCATTCCACCGGAACTGATCGGGAAGATTGCGCCCACCAGGCTGGAGAGCATCAACTTGCGGGGTGTGTTTCGCTTCCCGGTTGACCGCTATGCTGACCAAATCCTGCCTTCGCGGCCAAATGCATCGATAACTGGCACCAATGGATGAAACCGACCACGGTTTGACGCCACGAATCGCAGATTTGAAAGTGAACAGGAAAGTCAATGAAATCAACGATCTACCAACACCACCTCCGCGCCAGTGCTAGCTTTTCGTACCGTCACTTATTGCACTGAAAACGAGGAGACCCCGATGGCGGGGCGATGGGTGGGGGTCGGTGGTCGGCGATGCCCGGCGCTGGGCGTGTCAGCCCTCCAGCAGCGCGACAAGCTGCACGGTGCCAAGGTCGGCCTCGAACTCCTGGCCGTCATCCTCGTATTTGAGCCAGGCCCAGCCCTCGGCCGGGGGCCGGCGGTTGAGGATCAGCCGTGCCGGCCGGTCGTCGTGCTTGACCTGGATGATGGCCTTCTTGAGCTTGTCGGGGTCGGCCTCCTTCGGCTCCTTCTTCCCCTTGGCGTCATCATCCTGCGGCCCCTGCTCGCCGTCGCCGGCCTCGGCGTCGGTCTTGCCGGTCAGCGCATCGACGGTGTTGGGATCACGGTCGCCGTCCTCGTGACTGCGCTTGTCCTCCAGGAACTCGCGCAGCAGCTTCACCGAGCCGCGCGTCAGCTCCTGGCTGTCGTCGGCCAGCCAGGCGGCCACCTCGTCGGGGTTCTTCTTGTAGGCCGTCACCAGCTCGTTGATGACAGTCACGTCCTTGCCCCGGCCGCTATTGAACGCCTCGGCAATGGGTTCGGGCAAGTCCAGCAGCGTGACGTGCTGCGTGACGAAGGCCGGCGACTTGCCGATCTCCTTGGCGATCTCGCCCTTCTTCTTGCCCTTCGCCAGCTCGCGGCCGATGAAGTCGGCGATCTCACGCGCCGTCAGCTCGTTGCGTTGCAGGTTCTCGATAACCTGGTCGGCCTCGTTGTAGTCGTTGTCGATGAAGGCCGGGATCGTGGTCTTGTGCGCCCACTTCGAGCCGCGATAGCGCCGCGCGCCGTGGTTGATGAGGTAGCGCCCCGGTGCGTCCGGGTTCTCGCGCACGCTGATGGGCGACTTCACGCCGCGCGCTTTGATCGTCTCGCCGATCTCCGCGATGCTCTCCGGCGAGAAGCCGGGGTTGTCGGCCGTGCGCGGCTGGTGCGGGTCTTCGTCGATCAGGTCAAGCGGCAGCTCCTGCGGGCCTGCGCCGCCGGCGTTGGCCGCCGGCTGCTCGTTCAGCAGGCCGGCCAGGTCGCCCAGCCCGTCCAGGCCCAGCCCGGACGATTGCGGCTTGTCCTGCTCCTTCTTCTTGGCGTTGGTCTTGGCGCTCATTGCGCGATCTCCATCTTCGTGAACACGTAATCCGCCAGCGCACGCACCTCCTGGGTGGCCTTCCGCGCGGCGGTCTTCTTGATCTTCCACACCGGCATCTGCTCGCCCAGCGCCTCGGCGATGCTGTCACGCGCGCCGATGCTGAACGGCAAGATGAGCTGCGGGTATGCCTGCTGCAACGTCGCCAGGTTGTTGACGTGGCGCGGCTTCCGCGCGTCCACCTTGTTCGGCACCATGCCGAGGAAGCGCAGCTTGGGGTTCTGCTTGCGCAGGTTGCTGATGACCGCGACCATCTTCTTCATGCCCTGCAAGCTGTACGCCTCCATTTCGATGGGCGACAGCATGTAGTCGGCCGTCAGCACGGCCGCCGTCATGGCGACGCCAAGGGAGGGGGCCGTGTCGATCAGGCACACGTCGAAGAACTCGCCCAGCGCGGCCACACTGGCCCGCAGCGCGGCGGCCGCCTGGGAAAGCTCCATCTTGTCCAGGTTCGCCAGGTTGGCGTCTGCCGCGATCAGCGCCAGGCCGTCATCCTCCCGGTCAGCGAACCAGGCGCGCAGCTCGTCGCCGCCGGCGGTGAACATGCGACTGGCGGGATAGCCCGAGTCGTGGCCGGCCAGCGTCCAGCTCGCATTGCCCTGGGTGTCCAGGTCGATCACTGCAACCCGAAGGCCGCGCTCCTGGAAGTCGAACGCCAGGTGGCAGGTTGCGAACGTCTTGCCTTGACCGCCTTTCTGAATTGCCGTGACCAGTGTTTTCATGAGTTGGGTTCCTGTTTCCTCTTTCCCTTGGCGTCGGCTTCCCAACGCTTGACGATGAACGCTTGATGCTCCGGCAGTACCGCCGTCACCCGCTCGAAGCCCTGCGGGAGCACTTCCCCCGCCACTGCCCACACGCGGCTGACCGCTTGCGATACCGCCCCCTTGGTCAGCCCCAGCGAGGCCACAAACTCGGCCTGGGGCCTTCCATCGACCAGCACGCCGCGCGCTATGTCGATGGTCTGTTGCCCGATCTCCAGGCCCTTGATCGCCGCCTGGAATTGGGCTTCGGTTAGCCGTTTCTTCATGGAGAACACCCATATAAACTCCACACCCGGTTGTTGAACAAAAGGCGGTGCCAGCCGCCGACCATGTGCAGAAGTTTAGCTAAACTCGCCGCCCGCGTCAAGCGTTTTAGCGGCTAAAAATGGGCGCGTGATCTTCTTTCTTGGCGTTCAACCTGGCCGCGTCAGCGGCACTCATGAAGAACGTCATCAGCGGGCCGACCGTGCGGCTCGAACCGTTGGCAAAGCACACGTCGAACTGACCGCCGGCGGTGTGCGGATCGACGCCTTCCACCAGTCGCCAGGGGTCAAGGCCCCATTCCTCGGATTGCGCGCTGTACCAATAGGCCGGCGCATCGCCGTTCAAGTCGCTGGCCGCGTACTCGCGCACCAGGACGGCCACCCGGCCGGTGTTCGGCTCCACGAATCCCGGCGGGTAGGGTAGGGTCTGTTTTTTCATGTCAAAGCCCCTTCGGCTTGTAGATCGAAACGAAGTAGGTGATCGCGGTCAGCACCGCGAAGTACGCCAGGAACGACCAACCGGCATACACGCCAGGCGTGTTCCAGTGGTAGAGCATCCGCACGAACTGGAAGAAGGTGGCAATCGACAGCACCCACTTGAGGATCGGCCAGACCAGCACGGTCGCCACCCATACGAACTTGACCAGGCCGGCCAGCAGGCCAGCACCGGGGGCCTTGTTGGGGGCAGCAGACGCGGCGGCAGGCTCCACCGGCGCGGGCGCGGCGGGCTGCTCGATCTCCTTGGGGAACTTGATGATGTTGGACATAGCTTGACCCTCCACGCGCTTACGTGTTGAATGCTGGGTGCTCCCACTCGGAAGCATGGTTACGGTGTGCCAGCACCAGGCCAAGCGCCCCGGATCACTCCGGGGCGTTCCTCCACCTGGGGCCGCCCTTGATCTTGCCTCGGCTCACGCAATACTCCTTCTTGGCGTCCTCGATAGGCCCGGCCGTTGCCGACCGGGCCATGTGCTCTTACCAGCCGGCCCGGCGCTTGGCCTGCTCGACGGCTTCCATCGACCAATGGCCCTTGGCCTGCCCCTCCAGGGAGCATCCGGCGAAGTACGCCTTGCCGCGCAGTTCCTCGGCTTTGCACACCAGCTCGGCCGCCTCGGCCATCATGGCCGCGATCTCGTCACGGCGGGCCGGGAAGTCGGTCGCTGCCGCGCCCTCCAGCTCGTCAATCCAGGGCATAATCTTGTTGTCGCTCATCGGACTTTCTCCGGTAGTTGACCTGGGCAATGTGCCCGGCCTTCAAGTGCTATATTAGGGCAAAATGCCCTAACCTGTCAAGCACTTTAGCTAAACTTTTTTCGCTTTACCGGAATCCGAAGGCTAAACTTTAGCCGCTAAAACCTTTCCCTTGGCGTCAATCCTCTTTCCAGATCACGCCCAGCCCGGCCTGGTCGCACAGGATCGCCCATGCCGCATAGGGAATCGGGGTGTCCTCGCCGATCCAGCGGCGGATCGTGCGGTCGCCCTTCGCGCCCAGCCCCAGCGCCTTCGCGGCCTTGCTGCCGCTGAACCCGGCCAGGCGCAGCACCTCTCGGACTTCCTCGCCGGTCGGTTGCGCCCAGCGTTCGGCCGGCTTCAAGCACTCCAGCCGGATATTGGCGTCGTTCGTCATTCGTTCGTTCTCCTGGTCAAGTGATAAGCCGCAACTGGTCGAAGCCGTAGATCGACTGGATGCAGCTCGGGTCTGAATCGACCACGCGCCGGCCTGCGCGATTGGTCTTGTACGTTACCGGCCTGTCGTCGTGCGCCCACACCTGGCGGGTGTCGGGATGCACCTTCACGATGATGATGCGCTTGCCGATGTAGCGGTCGAAAACCGGGTGATGGACGCTCACGATCTCGCACCGCTGGCCGGGCTTGAACTCCACCAGGTCGGCCGGGCCTCCATCGCCATTCCTGGCGATGCTGCAGGTTGCCGCGCTCGCTCGCGGCATCGTTGTTTCCGGCGATACAGGCCCGCCCTCGCCCGGCTCGGCATCGTCGGCTTTGACGATGCTGCAGGTCATCGTCGTTTCTGGCGATGCGGGATCTCGCTCCGGGCCTGCGCCGGTGATTTTTCCCTTGGCGTCCAACCCGGCGGCCCTGGCCGCCTTGATCCTGGTCGCGGCCTCGGCCGCCCAGCGCCTGGCGATGAAGGCCCGATGCGAGGGCAGCACCACATCGACCAGGACGAACCCCGGCGGCACCAGGACGGTCGCCGGTGCGCGCCGCGCCGGCGGCTCCAAGCCGGCCAGCCAAGCGGGCAGGGGAGCATCGGCCAGGCGGTCGCGGTAGCTGGCCTCGACCATCACCGGGCGCTTCTTCTCGGCTCGCTGCGCAGCCAGGATGCCGCGCGCAACCTCGTCCACCGTCATGCAGCCCTGCGCCGTGTCGAAGTGCGAGCGGTAGCCCGTTTCGGAGATAAACGGCCTGTCCAGGTCGATGACGTGGAACTGGAAGTGGGCACCCAGCGGCCCGCCGTAGCCGGCCTCGTACTCCACCAGGGCGCGCATGTCGCCATCCGCGACCAGGAACTGGCCGCGCTGGCCCCACAAGGGCACGTCGCCAGGCACCGCCGCGCAATGGCGCTCGATGACCTGGCCGGGCGCGTCGTGGTCGGCCATGCTGCCCACGTGCGTTCCGCCGTTCATCTTCCAGATGACGGCCTCGTATCGGTCGCTGGCCGCCTCGGCGGCCGCACCGTCACCGCGCATGATCGCCGCGTCGATCTCCACCACGGCCGCCACGGCGGCGGCCAGCAGCTCGTCGCGGTCGGTGGGCAGCTCGGCCAGCAGCTCGGCCGCCGGCGCGTTCCAGTCCTGGCCCGGCTGGGCCGGCGTCTTGCGTTTCTTCGCCATCGGCCGGCCCCTCAAGTGTCAGCACGCCGCCACGCGATCACGTCGCGGGCTTCGTAGCCGTGGCGCTTGCAGTCGTCGCAGAATCCCGAGCTGAACCCCTTGTGGTTCGTGCCGATCCATGCGGCCGGCTTGCCGCATTCGTGGCCGTAGGTGCCCGGCTCGGCGTTGTGGCACTTGCCGTCCGTCGCGTAGCTGTTCGTCGGTGCCTGGGGAGCGTTGTTCCTGGTCATGGTCGCCTCCTGGAAGCCCCGGCCGAAGCCGGGGCCGCCCCTCATCAGTCAATAGCCCGGTAGATCGCGGCCGCCTCGGCGTGGCTGGCTGCGAAGCCGCGCAGGAAGTGATAGCGGTCGATCAGGGCATCGCCGGCGTCCGTGTCGGCGGCCTCGGCCGCGAGCTGACCCAGCGCGAACAGGGTTGCGACAATGCCGGCGGCGTCGGCCGACAACTCGCCTCGGAAGCCGTTGCCGTCCACCTCGATCTCCAGGCGGTCGGCCAGGTCGGGGGCCATGTAAAAACCGCCGTCCGACAAGGTGTAGTAGTGCCAATACGCGCCGCTGTAGCGTTCGCAGAGCCGGCGAAGCCAGGCATACACCAGGGCCTCGCCGCGCATCATCAGACGCGGGCCGAAGTAGGCGGGCAGGAAGTCGAGGCGCTGGGCCTCGGCGACCAGGGAAGCGGTAACGGGTTGCTCTTGGGTGTTCATCGGACTTTCTCCGGTAGTTGACCTGGGCGAAATGCCCGGCCTTCAAGTGCTATATTAGGGCAAAATGTCCTAATCGTCAAGCACTTTAGCTAAACGTTTTAGCCGCTAAACCTTGCCCTTTCCCTTGGCGTGCATTACAATGTAATTCACGAACCCAACCGGAGAACCAATCATGGCTGCAAACCAGCTCGTACAAACGCGCATCGACGGCGCGATCAAGGAAGAAGCGGCGGCCGTCCTGGCCGCGATGGGCCTTACCGTGTCCGACGCGGTGCGGCTGCTGCTCACGAAGGTGGCCCAGGACAAGGCGCTGCCCTTCGAGCCGCTGATTCCGAACGCCACCACCATCGAGGCGATGAAGGAAGCCCGCAAGGGCAAGCTGCCGCGCTTCGCCACCGTCAACGATCTGATGGCCGATCTGCATGCGGCAGATTGAGCGCACCGGCCAGTTCAAGCGCGACTACAAGCGCGAGGCGAAAGGGCAGCACCGGGCCACGCTCGACGCCGACCTGGTGCCCGTCCTGGTCGCGCTCGCCGACGACCAGCCGCTGGAACCTCGGCACCGCGACCACGCGCTGACCGGGGACTGGAAGGATCACCGGGATTGCCACGTCAAGCCCGACCTGGTGCTGATCTACCAGAAGCCCGACGCCGACACGCTGCGCCTGGTGCGCCTCGGCTCTCACTCCGAACTCGGCTTGTGATCGGCGCGGGCCTGGCCCCGCGTCTCACGTTTCATTGACACTTGAGGGGCGCTTTCCGCGCCACCGGCCGAGCTGGCCGACCCCCTTCCTTGGCGTAAAACCTGCGGCGGTGGAGCTGCTGCGATGCTTGAGGATCGCGCGGCCGGTCGAACCGCGGCGACCTGGTTGGGGAGTGTGAGGGGGCTTTGCCCCCTCGCAAGCTCTCGAACTTACTGCCTTCCGCCAGGCGCTTGCGCCTGGCTCTCCTAAGCCGTAGCGCCGAAGGCGCTCCATTGTGGGGTGAGGCCGCAAGGCGGCCGAGGGGCGTAGCCCCTGGGGGGATGGGAGGCCGCTTGCGGCCGGGTGGGATCGAGAAGGGGGGTTTCCCCCCTTCGGCGGCCGGTCATGCTGCGCGGTAGCTTGGGCCGTGTTGCCGTTTTTTTCGCCAGCCTCTGGTTAAAACTACCTGGTTATATAAAAAGGTTATAAAGACGGTTAAAAACCTGGTTAGCATGACCGAAAAACGCGCGTAAACCGTTGTCACGCCAAGGAAAAGCGCGAAGAGGCCGCCCCTCAAGTGTCAATGGATAAGCCCCCCATGTGTCAATACGCTGCCCCTCAAGTGTCAAGAACCGCGCCCCTCAAGTGTCAGTAGGGCCGCCCCTCAAGTGTCAATACCGGGGCAGGGTTCCTAACAGGGTTATCCACAACTTCGGTGGATAACTCCATGCCGATCAGGCACTTAGGCCGCCTCGGCGGCCGCCTGGACGGCTCGACCAGGCCGAAATCGGCCGCTGCCCCCCAAGTGTCAACATCGCGCCGGCCCCGCTGCCCCTCAAGTGTCAACGTCAGGGCTGCGCCGGCCGGCCTCGGCCGACTTGTCCCGAAACTGTCCACAACGGCCGCGCCGGTGGGGCAGGGCAGGGAAGGCCCCGGAAACGGGCCAGGAAGGCCCGTCAGGGCCGCAAAGCCCAGCGGCGAGGGCCACCGGCCCGGTGAGGGGTCTCCTCGTTTTCAGTGCAATAAGTGACGGTACGAAAAGCTAGCACTGGCGCGGAGGTGGTGTTGGTAGATCGTTGATTTCATTGACTTTCCTGTTCACTTTCAAATCTGCGATTCGTGGCGTCAAACCGTGGTCGGTTTCATCCATTGGTGCCAGTTATCGATGCATTTGGCCGCGAAGGCAGGATTTGGTCAGCATAGCGGTCAACCGGGAAGCGAAACACACCCCGCAAGTTGATGCTCTCCAGCCTGGTGGGCGCAATCTTCCCGATCAGTTCCGGTGGAATGACCTGGCGGCGGTTCGACCAGCGATCCAGGACCGCCTGCATCTGTGAGGTATTCCACGCCATCACGATGTTGGCCATCAGGCTCAACGCATCGGCCACAGCCTGCATTTCATCGACACGTTTGGCCTGCGCCGGGCTGATCCGGCCGGTATAAATGGCGCGCTTGAGGGCGTTAACAGCCTCGCCCCGATTGAGCACCCGGCGCAACTCGTTCCTGAAAGCGTCCTTGACAAAGTAGTCAGCCAAAAACGCCGTACGCAGCAACCGCCCCAATTGCACGCCAGCCTCATAGATTGGATCGCCCTGGGCGGCAGAACCGAACCGCGCAAGAGCTGCCACCGCACTGGCATGTCCGCTCATGACCGAGGCTGCCAGGTGCACCAGACTATCCCAATGCTTTTCGATCAAAGCGACGTCGACATTGGCTTCGCACACCGCAGCGATTTCTGCGGGCACTTTGGTGCCGCGTGGCACAAAGAGGTGGCGCTGTTTGAGTTCCTTCAACCGCGGGCAAAGATCAAAACCAAGCAAACGGGCATGTGACATGGCAAAGTCGGTGTAGCCATGGGTATCCACAGCAAGCTGGCTGGTCTCCAGCTTTTCTTGGCGGATGACACCTTCAATGGCCACGCCCGCCTGGCGCTCATTGAGCACAAAGGGCTGCGCATGGAAGATGCCCCACCGGTCTTTTACATGGGAGTAGATTCCAATGGAAGGTGTGTTGCGCCGAGGATCAAGCCGGGCTTGCCACACCCGTTTGGTGGTCTCCATGCTCATCATGTCAGAAGATGCCAAATCGGACCGCCCCCAGGTGGCGGCAATCGGGTGTCGCTGCATGAATTCCAGCACAGCCTGGCAGGCCTGGCTCAGACGCCGTTCGTCCCGCGCCCAGCGCATGGCCTGGCGAATGCTGGTGGCAGACAATTGCGGAATCATGCGCGCGCATTCGACCGCAGTCAGACTGGTGCCGTGGGCCATGATGCCGGCATAGACCATCAGCAGCTCGTCGGTAGAGCGCGGCTCACGTCCGAGCATGATCCAGCTAAAGCGCACCTGGGCGTCAACGGCCAGAATCACTTCCGGCAATTGAACCTCACCGATGCGGTGATCCAAAGCCGCGCGCAGCTTGGTCACTTCTGGGTCTTCGTCCTCTGCGGGCAATGGCGACAAATGGAGTTCATCATCCACGCGCAGTACGCCACTGCGGGCTGCAGCGGCCACCGCATCGACACCGGCAGTTACTCTGGCCAGCAAAGGCTTCAAGAAAGTGGCAGCCTTGCTGGGTAACGATAGACGGGCATAGTGTTTCTTGGACTCTGCCTGCCAACGCTCGTCCGTGAAGAACAAGCGCGCACGACCCCGAAAGCTCAGGCTGTGCTCAATCCAGACCGAGCCATTGCGCACCGCGCGGCGCAGGGCAAACAGGGTGGCCACCTCCAACGCCTGAAACGCCCGTTCCCGGTCTGGGCTGGAGATCGAAACCTGCCAGATCATTCCCAGACTTGGTGCCACCACTTCAACTGGCAGCTTTCTGGATCCTTTGAGATATAAAGCTTGCAGCTTGGCAAGGTACTCGATGGCAGGATGCTCGCCGGTGGCCTGCCAGGGCAGCTTTGCAATGGCGACGAGCAACGACCGCACGGGGCGAATTCCATCAATCAATCCCTCGCGGACCAGGGAGGCCCTGCTCGGTGGTTTGCGTTTCTGGGTTTCGGTGATCAAGGCTTCAAGACGGGCACGCAACTCAGCATCTGGCACCGCACCTTGCGCGCTCAAGGCAACAAGTTCGCCGAGCAGCGTTTTGTACATTGCGGCCCAATTGACGGTAGCGGGGACATCGGCGGCAGCCTGACGCCACAGATCGGCGATCCGGCGCTGCACCATAAGGATCAACTGGTCTGTGGTGGTGAACAGGCAATACCGAAGAAAGCATGCGACCTCCACGGTGCGCGCTGGCTCTTTGATCTTGGCTCCGGCTGAGGGCGGCCTGGAGACAAGTCGGCGCGCGTAGCGGCGCAAGATGAGATCGGGGATGTCTGCCAGGTGCTTATGAACGTCCAGCGTGTAAAGCAGGTCGATGCGCTCCAGTACCTCGCTGATTTGGCGGGTTGAGTGTTTCGCCGGTGCAGCCCATAGCCAACTCTGCTGGGTTTGTCCATCTGGGCGCAGCTCTGAAACTGAGGCTCGCCAGCGATCAAGTGTTGCTGGATCAACGCTGGCGGCGATGGCGGTGCCTGTTTCAACTTCAAGCTGGGCAAGTGCCGCCGCAATCAGTGTCCGAATTGCCCGCTCGTGCACGATCACCAGCTTGTTCTTGTACAGCCATTGACGCGCCCGCACGAGTAGCTGATCGCGGTCGGCGCAGCGCGCCACTTCGTCGCGCAGTTCACGTACCAGTGAGCGGCGCTGGTGCTCGCTCATCCACTGGAATCCAAGGACCGTGCAGGCTACTTGTTGGTGATCGAATAGCGTGCGCCCGCGTTCATACATGGCTCTCAGCGAGGCGACTTCTGGTGCTGCAATGCCAAGCTCGTTGCCAAGGTGGCGCCACAAGGCTACTGGAATTACCCGAAAGGCACCGAGCAAACGCCCACTCATGCGCAGGAAACCAATATGGAGCGCCAGACCAAGCTTGTGGGAATCACCTCGGCGTGCATTGATTGCGTCGCGCTCGGCACCATCGAAGGTGAAAAATGCCTTCATCTCGAAGTCGCTGATATCGCGGGGGAGCCCACGCATCCCCAAAAACGTTGTGTGCCAACCCTGCATCGTGAACCTCAAAAGTGGGAGGCCACCATACCCGTTTACAAAGCGAACAGGAAAGTCAATGAAATCAACGGTCTACCCAGACCACCCCCGCGCCAGTGCTAGCTTTGCGTACCGTCACTTATTGCACTGAAAACGAGGAGACCCCCTCTCGACGCGGACCTTCTCTTCGCTCCAGACGGCCTTAAGTTCCTCTTCGTGGCCGTGCCATTTGCGGATGAAGTCGTTGACCATCAAACGGCCGGTGTACTCTGGTGGCCAAACGCGACCGCGCGCGATGTCGAAGACCGACGTGCGCACCGTCTGCCCGCCCTTCGCCTTGACCACCAGGTCTTTGGCGTTCTGGTGAATGAGGGCCTCCTGGGTAGCCCAGAACCGGGTACCCATGAGCACACCGCCCCGATGGCCAGGTCAAATTCCCCCACCCTTGGCCACCCCAAATTCCCCCAGGCAGGACGACCAGATTATGACGACTCGGGTGTGATGGCGATGCGTGCGGCAGCCTCCTTGAGGCGGTAGCTCTTGCCCTCGAACTCCAGCATTGCGCAGCGGTGCATGAGGCGGTCCAGGATGGTGGTGGCCATGGTGGCGTCGCCCAGATATTTGCCCCAGTCCTGCACCACGCGGTTGGATGTGATGACGATGGAGCGGCGCAGCTTGTAGCGCTGGTGCACGATGGCCTGCAGCACCTCGGCTGCGTGCTCGCTGATGCGTCTGGCCAGGAACAGGTCATCGAGGATGATCAGGTCCGGTGAGACCCAGTCCTTGAGCAGCTCGGTGCGCTCTGAGTCGCTGGCCAACGCGTAGCGAGCAAACTCGGTGTCGGCTTCCAGGTAACGCGCGTCGTATCCCTGCAGCGTTGCCTGGTAGGCCACGGCCTTGGCCACATGGCTCTTGCCGGTACCGGGCTTGCCGATGATCAGCGCATTGGCGCCCTCGCCGATGAACTTCAGGGTATGCAACTCGAAGCAGGCGCTGCGCGGCAGCTTCGGGTTGAAACGCCAGTCGAAGTCAGCCAGCGAGGGCCGCTCATCCAGGCCCGAGCGCTTGAAGCGGCGCTCGGTCAGACGCGAGCGCCGGCGGTCCAGTTCGTCTTGCAGCATGGCCCCAAAGGTCTCCAGGAAGGGCTCCTGCGCGGCCTGGGCCTGCATCACGCGGGTGGACAGGGTCTCGGCAATGCCGGACAGACGCAGCTCGCGCAGCGCGCGTTCGATCTCGATCATGTTCATGGCTGAATTCCAGGTGCGTTGTTGGTGTTGTTGGTGGTGGTGTTCGCCGTGGCGGACTCGAGCGTGCTCGTGGCTGTGACGGCCGCAGCGTGCGCGAACAGATCGGCGTACTCATCGGCGTCGCGGATGAGCTCGTGCTGCTGGGTCAGCGTGCGCCCGCCGCCGGCGGGCGCACCGCTGGACTGGGTCTCGATGGCGTTGAGCGCCTGGGCAAAGATGGCCTCGGTCAAAGCCAGCACGCGCTTGTAGCTGTAAATCCCCTGCTCCAGGGCCTGTGCGCAGGCGGTGTCGACGCAGTGCGCTGGGTATCGCCTGGCCAGGCTGACGATGCCCCAGAGCTTGCGCTGGCCCACCCGACCCTCGATGGCAAAGAGCAGCTCACACAGCCGTTTGGCGTGCTCACCGATCTCGCCAGCCTGACGCAGGATCAGACGGGTCTCGCGCGAAGGATTGAATACCCGCTCCTCCATGGGCAGCACCACCGTGCCGGGGCGCTCGGCTTTGGCGTGGGTGCGCAGCAGGGCGCCGGTTTGCAGATCGCGGATCTCGATGCGCTGGGCATAGATGCGCACCAGCACCTTGGAGCCGATGTTCGCCGGGCGAGCGGCGTAGCTGCTGTGATCCACCCGCACGCAGCTGTCGTCGCAGACGGTGCGCACCGCCTCCTCGAAATACTGCATGCCCAGGAGCGGCAGAGGTTTGAGGTGGCTGCGCTCCTCCTCGAACATGGCCTGCACCTGGCGCCGCTCGGTGCCGTGGATGCGCTTGGCTGCCCAGCTCTTCTCCCAGTGCGCCAGGAACTCGTTCTGGGCCTCGATGGACTCAAAGCGCCGGCCCTTCAAGGCCGTGGCCTGGGTGTGGCCAATGGCATGCTCCACCGTGCCCTTGCGGTTGGGGTCTCGCACCCGCGCCGGGTCGGCCACCACGCCATAGTGCGCCAGGGTGGCGGCGTAGACTTTGTTGAGTTCGGGCTCGTACAGGTCGGGCTTGAAGACGCCTTCCTTCAGATTGTCCAGAACCACGTACTGCGGGCAGCCACCGAAGTACCGCAGAGCCTGCTCGTGCAACTCGGCCCAGATTTGCTGGCTGGACTTCCAGACCACGCAGCGGAAACTGGCGCGCGAGTAGCGCAGCGTGGCCACGAACAGGCGGGGCTTGCGGTACCGCTCGCTGCCCGGCACGCGGGTGGGCGCGCCCTCGCCGTAGTCCACCTGCATCTCCTCCCCAGGCAGAAAGGACAGGCGGTCGAACTGCTCGGGCTCCTTGTGGCGCAGCTTTGCACAGAAGCGTTTGACCGAGTTGTACTGACCAGTAAATCCGTGCTGGTCGACCAGGTCCTGGAAGATGGCCATGGCGTTGCGCTTCAGACGCAACTGGGCTTCGATGAACTCGCGCCAGGGTTCGCACAGGGAGGTGGCCACCGGCACAGCAGCCGGTGGCCAGGGTGGGGGAATTTGCTGGGCCGAGCCGGTGGCCACCCCGGGGGAATTTGACTGCAGTTGCTCCAGCCAGCGTTGGTGATAGCTCCTGACCGTCTTGCGGTCGATGCCCGTGATGCGGGCGATCTCGCGTTGCGATGTATTGCGCTCCAGCAGTGTCTCTATGGTGGCGCGTTGGTTGGACTTCAAGACATTCACTCCTTGGCCTTCCCTCGAGGAAGACCGGATCAATGTCCTGCCAACAGGTGCCGACGGCGCCGGCGTTTAACCCCTATCCCCGATCAGTTCAGGTGGGGGAGTTTGAGGTGGCCATAAGTGGGGGAGTTTGGGTGGCCATCAGGGCACATGGGCTGGTTTAGCCTGGTGGCCTTATGCTTCTCTGCCGGTGCCGTGCGCGATCGTCTGCTGGCTTTCCGCCATTGGATCGACCGTGCCTTCGGCGGGCGGCTGGTCGGCTTCGGAGTACTGATAGCGGTGGCCCGGCGCTGATTGCGTCGGGCATTGCCCTCGCTGCGCGTGCCTTCCTTTTAGCGTGAGCCATGTCGCAGTAAGAGTTGGAGTACAGCGATTGATGCCCGCTTTACGGCCAGTGTTATGCCGAATTGCGGGCTCGACAACCTAACGATTGGCATCTATTGCGATTCTCGAATAGGTAGCAAGTTCAAGAATGTTTTCAGAATCGGCGCAATGTGATCGTGACGGTAGATACAACTGACCGGTACAGTGGCCTTGGAGCCCACGAGTTCAGTGAAGCCGAAGTCAGGCCACGAAATCATGGCTACTGTCTCGGGAACAATTGTCACGCCGACGCCGGCCAACGCCAGAGCCATGGCTGCATTGACGTCTTCAACTATGGCGACAACCTTTGGCTCCACTCGCGCGTTTTTGAATACGCCGATGACTTCGTCTGCGAAACTGGGGCGTCCTTCTCGCGGGAACAGGATCAAGGGCTCGTTACGAAGCGCGCTGCAATGAACTTGCTCACCAAACGAGCGAGCGCGCGACTTTTGCGCACCCAGAAATAGCCTCTCATTGGTTACGTTTCGGACAACTACACCCTCCTGATAGGGGTAGAAACGCCCGAACCCGATATCGATGGTGCCAGCGTCCAGCGCTTCAATCTGGCGGTTCTTGCTCATCTGCGTCAAGGACACAGTTGCCGAGGGAGCAACCGACAAGAGTTGCCGCAGCAGTAGCGGTAGCGTATGCAAAACGACGGTTCCGAAATAGGCGACGCGCAATTCCCCGATTTCACCGCGCGATGCTGCACGTGATCTCACCCTTGAGATCTCGGTAACGTGCAGTAGGCGCCTGGCATCCTCTAAAAATGTTGTACCCGCTGCCGTCAGTTCTACGCCGCGGTGCGTGCGTTCAAACAGCACCACACCGAGATCCTGTTCCAGGGCCTGTATTTGTCGGGTAATGGGCGGCTGAGAAATATGCAGGCGTCTTGCCGCAGCACCGATATTTCCCTCTTCTGCGACCGCGATGAAATAGCGAAGCTGCCGAAATTCCATTTAATAACCTCTGGTTTTCCCTAGGGTGAGCACCGCCAATCCATACCGATCCCGTATCAAAAAGGCCAAAAAAAGGTATTGGACCGCATGACACGCGAATCTTAGCATTCATGTTTGAAGCACCAACTCATTGGTGTTTCAGCCATGAAATCTTGAAAGGAGACGAGTCATGGATAAACGAGTTGCCGAGGTCGCAGGCGCGATCGTCGAGGCAGTACGCAAAATTTTGCTGGACAAGCGCGTCACGGAAGCCGAATACCGCGCGGGTGTCGACTATCTCACCGAGGTCGCACAGACGCGGGAAACCGCGCTGCTTCTGGATGTTTTCCTGAACAGCACCATCATCGAAGGCAAGGCGCAGCGCTCGCGGACCTCTGCGCCTGCGATCCAGGGGCCGTACTTCCTGGAAGGTGCTCCTGTAGTTGAAGGCGTCCTCAAGACCTACGATACCGACGACCACAAACCGCTGATCATTCGCGGTACGGTGAGCTCGGACACGGGCGAGTCGCTCGCCGGCGCTGTCATCGACGTGTGGCACTCGACGCCTGATGGCTTGTACAGCGGGATCCACGACAACATCCCCGTGGACTACTACCGCGGAAAACTCGTGACGGATTCCCAGGGCAACTATCGCGTGCGCACCACGATGCCAGTGCCATACCAGATCCCCTCCGAGGGGCCGACTGGGCGTCTGCTGGGCCACCTGGGCAGCCATACCTGGCGTCCGGCGCACGTGCACTTCAAGGTGCGCAAGGACGGTTTCGAACCGTTGACCACGCAATACTACTTCGAAGGGGGCAAATGGGTGGACGATGACTGCTGTCACGGCGTCACCCCCGACCTGATTACGCCCGAGACGATCGAGGACGGGGTGCGGGTCATGACTCTGGACTTCGTAATCGAGCGTGAGCAGGCCGAGCAACGCAAGTCGGCTACGGAGAAAGTGGCATGAAGATCGAAGCGATCGATGTGACGCTGGTGGACGTCCCCGCTTCGCGTCCCATCCAGATGTCGTTTACCACGGTGCAGAAGCAGAGCTATGCGATCGTGCAGATCCGTGCGGGCGGGCTTGTCGGCATCGGCGAGGGCAGCAGCGTAGGTGGGCCGACTTGGAGTTCCGAATGCGCTGAAACCATCAAGGTCATCATCGAAACGTACTTGGCGCCGCTCCTGATCGGCAAGGACGCGACAAATCTGCGAGAGCTCCAGCACTTAATGGAGCGCGCCGTAACCGGAAACTATTCGGCCAAGGCGGCCATCGACGTTGCGCTGCATGATCTGAAGGCACGCTCTCTGAACCTGCCGCTGAGCGATTTGATCGGCGGCGCGATCCAGCAGGGTATCCCCATTGCCTGGACCTTGGCGAGCGGCGACACGCAGCGGGACATCGCAATCGCCGAGGAAATGATCGAGCGGCGTCGGCACAACCGGTTCAAGATCAAGCTTGGCGTGCGCTCCCCGGCAGATGATTTGCGCCATATCGAGAGGATTATCGAGCGCGTCGGTGACCGTGCTGCGGTGCGGGTCGATATCAACCAGGCCTGGGATGAGAACACGGCATCGGTGTGGATTCCGCGCCTGGAGGCGGCCGGTGTCGAACTGGTCGAACAGCCGGTGGCACGCAGCAACTTCGATGCGCTTCGGCGCCTGTCGGCCGACAACGGGGTGGCCATCCTGGCCGATGAAAGCCTGAGCTCGCTGGCGTCCGCCTTCGAACTGGCGCGCCATCATTGCGTCGACGCCTTCTCGCTGAAGCTGTGCAACATGGGCGGGGTGGCAAATACCCTCAAGGTCGCCGCGATCGCGGAAGCCTCGGGCATTGCGTCCTATGGGGGCACCATGTTGGATTCATCAATCGGCACCGCTGCTGCTCTCCATGTGTATGCCACATTGCCGACGATGCCCTTCGGATGTGAACTGCTAGGGCCCTGGGTGTTAGCCGACACGCTTACGCAGACCCAACTCGAGATCAAGGACTTCGAGATTCGGTTGCCCTCGGGTCCTGGGTTGGGTGTTGATATCGATCCGGACAAGCTGCGCCACTTCACCCGCGCGGGTTGATTGAAGAGTGCTGCAGACTACCCGAGCAAGCCCATTCGATGGATCGTTCCATTCCCGCCGGGCGGTGCAATCGACATGGTTTCTCGTGTCTTGGCCCAGCGCGTGTCGCAAACGCTGGGGCAGCCGGTGACAGTGGAGAATCGTCCGGGCTCGGGCGGGATCATCGGCAGCGCGGAGGTCGCGCGCTCCCCGGCTGACGGTTATACGCTGCTGGTGAACTCGACAGGGCTGGCAGTGGACAAGTGGTTTTATCCGAACGTCGCCTACGATGCTCGGAAAGCATTTGCCCCCGTGGCGCTGTTGGCAACTATCCCCAGCGTTCTAGTGGTGCCGGCTGATTCCCCATACAAGGATGCCAGGAGCCTACTAGCGTACGCAAAGGCCAACCCCGGTAAGGTGTCATTCGCCTCTGCAGGCATGGGGACGTCGATCCATCTGGCGGCCGCTCTGCTGGCCGCTCAGGTCGGGGTTGACCTGCTCCACGTGCCCTACAAAGGGAGCACGCCAGCTGCCGCCGACCTGATCGCGGGGCGAGTCTCCATGATGGTCGATTCGATCACCGCACAGCAGTCGTTTATCAAATCTGGACGGGTGCGTGCGCTGGGTGTCACCAGCTTGCAACCCGCGCCCTCATTGCCTGGGATTCCTCCCCTGGCGCAAGCAGCCGACCTTCCGAAGTTCGAGGTCCTGACATGGTTTGGCTTATTTGTGCCGTCACGTACCTCGCCGGACATCGTCAAGGTGCTCAACACAGCAATGAATGAAGCACTGAAGACCCCGGAGGTACAAAAGGCGCTGGCGGATATCGGCGCTTCAGCGCAGGGGGGAACATCGCAAGCTCTGGGCGTCTTATGGGACAACGAGATCGACCGATGGGGCCAGTTGATCGTCCACCATCGACTCAACACCCAATGAACTGTAATCGGAGAGATGAAGATGTTGACTGAAGGGATATCGATTCAATCGTATGACGGGCATACATTCGGCGCGCTCGTGGGCTCGCCGGCCAAAGCGCCCGCTCCCGTGATTGTGATCGCTCAAGAAATATTTGGTGTGAACGCGTTCATGCGAGAAACGGTGTCATGGCTGGTCGACCAGGGGTATGCGGCAGTTTGCCCTGATCTGTACGCGCGCCAGGCGCCAGGTACAGCACTCGATCCGCAGGATGAGGCGCAGAGAGAGCAAGCCTACAAGCTCTGGCAGGCCTTCGACATGGAGGCCGGCGTGGGCGATCTGGAGGCTGCTATCCGCTATGCGCGACACCAACCCTACAGCAACGGCAAGGTGGGATTGGTGGGGTATTGCCTGGGCGGTGCGCTTGCCTTTCTAGTGGCCGCCAAAGGATACGTGGATCGCGCCGTAGGCTACTACGGTGTTGGACTGGAGAAGCAACTCAACAAGGTCCCGGAAGTCAAGCATCCGGCGTTGTTTCACATGGGCGGCCAAGACCACTTCGTGCCCGCGCCAAGCCGCCAGCTGATTACTGAAGGCTTCGGTGCCAATCCATTGCTGCAAGTGCACTGGTACGAAGAGGCCGGACACTCGTTCGCCAGGACGAGCAGTCCGGGCTATGTGGCGAGTGCCGCGGCGTTGGCCAACGAACGTACACTGGATTTCCTGGCGCCCTTGCAGAGCAAGAAGCCATGAATTTCATTCACGACTATCGTTCCCCGCGGGTGATTTTTGGACCCGATAGCCTCGCCCGATTGCCGCAGGAACTGGAACGTCTCGGCATTGACCGGGCGCTCGTGTTGACCACGCCTGAGCAGGCGCCCCTGGGACGGCAAGTGGCCGAGCCGGTCATCGGCCACGTGGCAGCCTTCTACGATGGTGCGACCATGCATGTACCCGCTTTGGTGGCTGAGGAGGCCTGCAAGATTGCGCGCACGAGTGAGGCTAATGGCGTCATTGCGATTGGTGGGGGATCTACTATCGGACTCGCTAAGATCGTGGCGCTCCGTACAGAGTTGCCCATCGTCGCTGTGCCCACGACATATGCAGGTAGCGAGATGACGTCCATCTTCGGTATCACAGAGGGTGGCGTCAAGAAAACCGGCCGCGACGCGCGCGTCATGCCCCGTGCAGTTATCTACGAGCCCCGGCTGACCCTAGAGCTACCTCTTAGCATCAGCGTGACCAGCGCGATCAATGCAATAGCCCATGCAGTTGAAGGCCTGTATGCGCCAGATGCCACGCCGCTGCTTACCATCATGGCCCAGGAAGGAATCGCAGCGACGGTACGCGCGATTCCCAAGTTGTATCAATCACCAAGAGATCTTCAGGCTCGCGGCGACGCGCTTTATGGCGCTTGGCTCTGCGCGAGCGTGCTTGGCAACGTCAGTATGGCATTGCACCACAAGCTGTGCCACACGCTGGGAGGAACGCTCGATCTCCCTCATGCCCAGACCCATACGGTCGTGCTGCCCCACGCGCTGGCCTATAACGCGCGCGCGGTGCCAGACGCAATGCGTGTGCTGCGCATTGCCCTGGGGCATGACGATCCACCCACGGCCTTGTACGAATTGGCTCGCGACAATGGCGCACCCGTGGCCTTGCGCGATCTCGGAATGCACGAGGAGGATATTGAGCATGTTGGCGACCTGGCATTGCAGGACCGCTATCCCAATCCGCGGGAACTGGATCGAGACGCATTGCTTGCATTGCTGCGCGATGCGTACCACGGACGCCCGCCTTCCGCTTGAGGAGGTTGGCATGGAATTTTCTTTTGATACAAGTTGACGCCCCAGGCGTTGGCCACTCCAGCCGCACAGCCGGGCGGAGTGAACACAACAACACCACCACGAGGTTGCGATGGCGCATCTGTCCTACTCTCCTCCGAGGAATTTCCACGCCCTTTACCGACAACGTGTATTCCAGTCCCATCAGGCCGTGCGCATGCATGACGCGGCAGCGCGAGAGTTGGCCGACCATAGCCTGACATGGCGTTCGGGCAACGTCGATGCGGCTTTGTACAAGGCACGCGCGCGGCGCCTAACCCTGTTCTCCTTTCGCTATGGTGCAGAGGTCGAAATTGCACCAAGACCGAGCGAGGAGTTCATCGTGGTGCATCATTCGATCAGAGGCGCCGCAGAATTGACCGTTGACGGCCAGTATATGGTATTGCCACAAGGGCGCACCGGCTGGATGGCGCCACGGCGAAATTGGCGCATGCGCTGGGAGGCAGGATGTGAGCAACTTATCCTGAAAATCCCGCGCGACATGATCGAGTCAGATGACGTCGCACCGATCGCACCGCTTGCGACTTTGCCAGCAGGGCTGGATGCGCAGTGGCTGCTGCTAGTCCAGGTGTTGCTGGGTGCGTCGTCCGCACCGACCTGCGCGGGAGAGTCCGCCGCGTGGGTGGAGCATATCGAGCAGGGCTTGGCTTCGCTGCTGCGCGCGGCCAGTTCCTGTAGTTTGCCGCGCGAGTCGAGCGATCGGAACTTCGTTGCGCGCGACCCCATCGCCCGGCTTCAGGCCATGGAAGACTATATGCGTGAGCGCCTTGGGGCGCCTATCGGACTGGCAGACCTATCAGGTGCGGCCGGCGTCAGCGCCCGGGTCCTCCAGCAGACTTGTCAACGTCACCGGCAGATGAGCCCCATGGAGTTGCTACGAGACATGCGCCTGGATGCTGTCCATGCGTGGCTATCCGAGCACCCGAGTGCCAACATCACCGAGACAGCCCTGTTCTACGGATTCGGCCACCTCGGCCGATTCGCCGCCTACTACCGGCAACGCTTCGGAGAGTCACCGCACCAGACGGCGCAGCGTCGGTGTTGCGCTCTCTCCTGACTGCGATATCGCAGCGTCAGTGCATGCCGAACGCTACGGCGTAGCGACGGCCGGTATGTCTCTCGCGAGCACGACTGGTTTGCGCGCTGCAGGATCTGCAGGATGGGCTGCCGCTGTTGCGGGGCCGAACCGTTCGAGGCCTTGGCACCGTCCTTCCAGACCGGCTCAAATCCTTGCTGACCCGCGTGACGGCAACTGGAGTCAATGTTGCCTGACGGATGGGCTGTGGCGTCTTGCCTGGTGTTAGCGAACCGGATTCCCCCATCCATCGCTTCATCGCTTATCTCGGTGCCGCAGACGTGGTGATCCTGATCCTGCCCTTGGTCTATGCCCCATGCTTACGCAGGCGGCGGAGGCAGCCAACACAGCACCTTAGCAGTACCAGCCTGAGAGCGTGTGTGGACGCCCCGGAGTGCCAAGCCCTCAGTTCGTTAAGGCAATGGATCGCGTTGCGGAGCGTCCTCGGCCATGAAGGCAAGCAAGGTACGGCGCAGCAAAGCTCCACTCTTCATCGCTGACATCCGTCTGATACGGCCTTCTTGGCGCCGCTCCAAGGTACGGAATCGCCCAGCCGATCAATTCAACAATTAAGAAAGTACGCGCACGCGCTAAGGCCGGCCGCATGGCATGTCGCCTGGGGTCTTTCTATTTTCACCAGTTTCGGACTCTGGGGATATCCCTTGGATTTTCGCAATCCGGATTCTGATTCATATACATATTCGCGCAGCGGATAGCTGAGATGAGCAGGCGTTCCTAGACTCCATTCAACGCAATGTTGAAAAATGTCCGCTGTCAAGTCTTTGATGCGGACGAGTAGCAGTGCGAAAGGGCTTACGGGGCAATAGGTTAGGCCCAATTCTCGTCGTTGCGTGTCCCGGCCGTTTTTTGAGCCAGGTGCCACATAGGCGCTTTGCGGTGGGAAACGCAGGGGCATCGTGGCGGGCTGAGTCGCATCGCCATCCTAGCCTCCAGGCCATCGCACTCCACCTCCAAAATGCGAAAGCGCAGCCCTTGGGCTGCGCTTTCATTCCTGGTCGATGGTGAAGATGCCAATATGGTCAGGACTGCTTCAGCGGCATGGTCTTAGTGTTTGCGCCCTTCCTGAATCCCCGATCGCCGGCCATGAACGCCTCCAGCATGTGCGGGATCAACTTCTCGGCATCGACAACCTCGCCGTACGCCTGCGCGTGCAGCGCGGCGTAGCGGTCGAGGTCGGCCTTCAAGCTGGCCGGACAAGCAAAGGTCAGCTTGACGCTCTCGGTCTTGGGCAGTGGCCCCAGCCGCAGTTTCTTGGTCGTGTTCATCGCATCGCCCCCCTGTTGAAGAACAGCGGCTGGTATGGCCGCAGCACCAAATCACGGTTGACGATGATCCGTACCGGCAGGCCGGGCCGTTCGGTCAGCGTCGGCTGGATGTTCATGTTGCGCCGGGTCATCTCCTGACCGACCTGGTTCACGCTGTCCTGCAAGCTGCCCTGTCCGGCGATGATGACCCGGTTGCCGTCCTGCCGGTTCTGCGGCGCGGCCAGCTCGGCGCCCACGCCCAGCAGCGTGGTCAACGCCGCACCGGCAAAGACGCGATCCCAATGCCAATCGACTCCATCCTCCAGGCCGGCATAGCCGGCCGGATCGGTGCCCGCCAGGTTGTCGAGCGTGAGCGAAGACGTGTCGGGCAGGATGATGCGGTTCCACACCACTTGCACGCGGCTCTGCCCGTAGCTCACCTGGCTGTTGTATTTGCCCAGGATGCGCGAACCCTGCGGGATCAGCAGGAACTTGCCCGTGGCCGAGTCGTAGACCGGCTCCGTCACCGTGCCGATCACGTCACCCGGCAGGTCGGACTTGATGCCCGTCACCAGCGCGCCAGCGATCACCGTTCCGGCCATCACCTGGTACGGCGAGGCGGGCATTTGCAGATGGCCGGAATTGCGGGTTTCCGTAGAACCGCCTTTCAGGAAAGCCTCTTTCTGGTCTTGCCGGTTTTGCACAGCGGTCGGGTCGGACGCGGACTGTTGAGTTTGGGCCGCCGTCGAGGCCGGCCCGGCGGCGAGCGGGTCGAAGCCCGCCAAGGCGCTGCCCGGCGCAGCCGTGGCGGCTTGGGCTGCGGCAGGCGCTGCGGCCTTGCCCTGCTGGCCCGAGCGGAAGAACACCGTCGAGGCCGCCGCAGCGGCGGCCTCCTTGCGCCGCGCATCCTCCGGGTCGTGGCCCGGCGGCGCATAGGTCGGTGTCACGGGCTGCTGGGACTTCACGATGGCCGGGCCGAGGTCGCCCGGCAGCGGCGGCCCCAGCTCCGGCACCTTCGCCGGCAGCTTGGAGTAGTCCGAAGGCAGGCCGTCCAACCCTTCGGACTTGGACACGCGATCCACGTTGTAAAGCTCGGTCTGTTCGCCCGCGCCGCGCCGATGCGGCTGCAACGACCAGATCGTGGCCCCGAGCACGGCGACCGACAGGCCGCCGGTGAGGATGGCCAGCGTGCGCCGGTTCAGGCGCGTGACCGGACGCGGTTGCGCGCGCAGCGCCATCGCCTCCGGCGCCACCTTGCCGGCCTGCGGCGCGGCATGGTCGGAAATATCGTCCTGGCTCATGGTCAGTTCCTCCGCGTGCCATCCGTGCGCTCGATGCGCACCACGTCGCCCTTGTCCCCGCCCAAGCGCAGTTCGGCCGCGCCGAACAGGCGATCCACGATGTAGTACGGGGAGCGGAAGCGGTAGTTCACCAACTGCCCGTCGCCCTGCGCGCCGATCACGAACAGCGGCGGCAGCTCGCCTTGGGCGATACCCGGCGGGAACTGGATGTAGACCTTCTGGCCGTCATCGAAGGCGCGCAGCGGCTTCCACGGCGGCGTGCTGCCGCTGATCGCGTAGCGGAAGCGGATCTTCTCCAGCGACAGCCCGGTATCGACGGGCGCGGCGCTGCTCGCCGCCTGCGCCTGGCGCTGCAGGGCCAGCATCTTGTCTTTCGGGTACTCCCAGGACACCGACGCCATCCACGTCTTTTCCGTCGAGGTCAGCTCCAGCAGGTAGGTGCGTCGGCTTGTGGTGATGACAAGATTCGTCTTCAGGCCCGAGCGGATGGGCTTGAGCATCACATTGACGCGCAGCGCATCACCACTGCCGCTCGATGTGTCCCCGACAATCCAGCGCACCGTGTCGCCCGCAGCGACCGTCACCAGCTCCTCGCCCGGCTGGAGCGCGATCACGGTCACGCGGCCCACGGCCGCGTAGACCTGATACAGCGCGCCGTCGGTGAAGGGCCACACCTGAATCGCATTGACGTAGCCCTCGCGCGTGGGCGCGATGCGCGCCTCGGCATTGGCGCGGGCTACGCGCACGGTTTCGTCGGCGGGTTCCGCCGCTGGCTTGGCATCCGGTACAGGCTTCATCTGCGCCGGCATCGGCAGCACCTCGGGCACGGTCACGACTTCCACCGGCTTCGGCGCCTCTGGCAGCGGCTGGGCCTGCACGGGCTCATCAAGCGAGATGGCCGGCGGCGGCTTGCCTTGCGTGGCGCAGCCCGCAAGCGCAGCCAAGATCAGCGGCAAGACAGATTTACGGAAATACGGATTCATGGCTTGGCTCCTTCGGAAGAATCGAGTTCACGGCTCCACGACAGCCCGTTGACGTAGATGCCCAACGGGTTCTTGCGCAGGCGCTGCTCGGTGCGCGGGGTCTGCTGCACGATGGAAATCACCGCGTTCCAGCGTTCGGTGCGATCCAGCGCGCCGTTGACGTAGCGGGTTTCCGTCCAGCGCACGTTGAAAGACGTGTCGCTGGCGCGGGTCACGCTGGTGATCTGCACCGTCACCGACTCCTTGCCGATGCGCGCGAACGGATCGTTCACGCGGGCGTAGTCGTTGAGCACCACGGCGCCCTTGTCGGTGGTGTAGTTGTAGGCATCGAGCCAGTTCTGCCGCACCACGATGGGGTCGATGGACAGCGAGCGCACCAGGCCGATGAAGCGGCCCAGGTGGTAGGCCACCTGGGCATCGCTGGGCCGGTACGGCGTAGCGGCTTCGCCCACGGTACGCACCTGCCCAGCCTGATCGACCTCGATCACATAGGGCGTCACGATGGATTGCGCCGAGCGCCAGACTAGGCCGCCGGCCATCAGCAGCGCGAGCGCAAGGCAGCCGAAGGCCATCAAGCGCCAGTTCTTCGCCTGCACGCGGGACGAGCCGATGCGCTCGTCCCACACTTGGGCAGCAAATTGATAAGGGGTAGCAGGCTGCGGGGTATCGGCATAGCGCACCTGCGGGCGTTTGAATCGCATGGGTGTTCTCCTTGAAGATCAGGAATCGGAATCGCGCAGGCTCGGCCCTTGGCCTGAGCCGCCGCCATCACCACCGCGCAGCGTGTGGGCGGCGGTCGTCGCGGCGTGGGTGAGCTGCTGTCGTCGGTGCAGGCGCTTGGCCCAGGCCGGTTGCTCCTGCGGAGCGGCGGGAGGCGCATCGCCGCTGGGGGCGCCACCACCTGCGGATGCGGGCGCGTCGGCGCTGAACGCTGCGGCAGCGCGTTCGCGGATCGAGCGCGCGCCTTGCGCTACCTTCTGCCCGGCTGCCTGCGCGCCGGTCTTGGCGACATTGCCCACGCCAGCGGCTGCGCCTTTGAGGCCACCGCCAGCGGATGCGGAACCGGCCTGAAACGCCGACTTCGCGCTGCTGGCCGCCCCGGTAGCGGCACGCGCACCGCTGCCGGCCAGCTTGGCCGCAGCCGGGGCCATGCGCGCGCCGGCCGCGACGGCGCCACCGACACCCGTGGCCGCTGCGCCCACGGCAACCGCGGCGCCGGCCGCGCCCAGCGCGGCACCGGCCATCGCGCCCGCGCCGAGCTGCGGGCCGCCCGACACCAGCCCGGTCGCAATGCCCGGCCCGAAGATGCCCAACGCCAGCAGGGTCAGCGAGGCCAGCATGACGACGACCGAATGGTCGATGGACGGCTCGGCCGGCTGCACCTGGAACTCGGCGAACAGGCCCGATCCAATGCCCACGATGACGGCCAGCACCAGCACCTTGATGCCCGAGGACACCACGTTGCCCAAGACCTTTTCTGCGAGGAACGCGGTCTTGTTCCAGAGGGCAAACGGCACCAGCACGAAGCCCGCGAGCGTGGTCAGCTTGAACTCGATCAGCGTGATGAAAAGCTGGATCGCCAGCACGAAGAAGCACAGCAGGACGATCAGCCAGGCGAGGAACATCACGACGATGGGTGTGATGTTCACGAACACCTCGGGGAATCCCGCCATCTCGCCGATCTGCTTGAGGATCGGCGCCCCGGCGTCGATGCCGACCTTGGCCAGCCTGCCCGGCTGCAGGAAGTTCTCCATGCTCAAGGTCGAGCCACTGGCCGTCAGGCCCAGGCCCGCGAACGAGCGGAACACGATGCCGGCCAGCCAGTTGAAGTTGCCGATGATGTAGGCGAAGGCGCCGACATACAGCACCTTGCGGATCAGCTTGGCGATCACGTCCTCTCCCTGGCCGGTGGCGTGGCCCATCGCCCAGAACAGGCCGGCGATCGTCATGTCGATGACGATCAGCGTGGCCGTGAGAAACGCCACCTCGCCATGCAGCAGACCAAAGCCCGAGTCGATGTAGCGCGAGAACGTATCGAGGAAGCGGTCGATGATGGTTACGTCATTCATGGCGAGTTCTCCTGCCCAGGCCCGTTGTCATCGGCGGGCTCATCGAAGCTGGGCGGAATCGGCGGCAGGTCGGCGAACGTCTGGTACTCGCCGGGGCCGGCCTTGCCAGAGAGAAAGCGGCGCAGGTCGGCCTGGGCCACCTGCGCGCAAAACGCGCCGTCGCGCCCGCCCGCGCGGCACCGCTCTTTCAGCGCGTGCAGCCGCACTGGATTGGCCGAAAGTGCATCGACCGAAGGCGCCTGCTGCTGGCCGCAACCGACCAGCAAACAGGCGAACAGGACAGGCGCGCGGTTCATGGCATCACCTGTCAGCGGTTGTAGAAGTCAACGGGCTGCGGCGTGTACGGCGTGCCCGAGCCCAGGAACCGCCGGTTCACCTCGCGCCCGCGCTCTACGGCGGCAGCCTGCCGCGCCAGCTCCAGCGAGGCCGCGCGATCCTGGGTGATCTGCAGCCGCTGCGTCTGGATCGACTGCTTGGCCTGCAGGGCCAGCAACTGGTTCATGGCCTGCATCGCCTGCAACGCGCCTTCTGCCGACTGGCTCTTGCCCACGAGGTCGGCCAGCACGCCTTCGTCGTCGCTCAGGTTCTGCGACGCCTGGGCCTGCATCTGCATAGTGGTCTGCAGCCCGTTGAGCGTGTTCTTCCAGCGCTCCTGCGCATCGAGGTACATCTGATTGCCGCTCACCGTGGCGGCGTACTTCTCGGGGTACAGGCGCGCGAACTCGCGGTCGATGTTCGTCACGTCGTAGGCCAGGCCCTTGGCCTGCGCGATGAGGCGCTGGGTGGTCGCCAGGTTCGCGCGCAACTGGCCCACCACGCTGGACGGCAGGCTGGCCAGGTTGCGGGCCTGGTTGATGAGCATCTGCGCTTCGTTCTGGAGCTGGCGGATCTGGTTGTTGATCTGCTCCAGCGTGCGAACGGCGGTGAGCGTGTTCTGCACCAGATTGGTCGGGTCGAGCACGATGTCGCCGACGCCGAACAGCGCGTGCGCGGGCTGCGCGATGCCGAAAGCGAGCACGAAGGTGGCGGTTAACGCGGCGAGCTTGGGGGTATGCAGTTTCATGGTTGGTTCTCCTGCGGATGGGTGGGGACGAGCGGCGTGCCGGGGAAGTCACGCAGCAGCTCGGCCGCCCAATCGAGGCTGCGGTGGCGCAGCCATGCGGCTGCGAACGGGGAAGAAGCGGTGGAAGCCGCGGTGAGCACCGCGTCGATGTCGCGCTGGTCTTGCGGCGTGGAAGCGCCCGCGAAGGCGAGCACCGCCGGCCCCAGGTCAAGGTCAAACAGGCGATTGCCGAGACGGGATTGGTAGTAGTAGTCGCGCTTGGGCTGCGCGGTGGCAACGATCTCGATCTGCCGCGAGTTCAGGCCGAAGCCTTCGTAGATCGTGCGAATCTGCGGCTCGGTCGCCTGCGGGTTCGGCAGGAAGATGCGGCTTGCGCAGCTTTCAATGATGGCCGGCGCGATGCTCGAATCCTTGATGTCGGCCAGCGACTGCGTGGCGAAGATGACGCTGACGTTCTTCTTGCGCAGCGTCTTGAGCCACTGCCGTATGCGCGCGGCAAACACCGGGTCATCCAAGAACAGCCACGCTTCATCGAGGATCAGCAGCGTGGACGCACCGTCAAAGCGTTCATCGAAACGCGCAAAGAGGTAATGCAGCACGGCCATGACGGCGGCCTTGCTGTGCATCAGCTCCTCCATCTCGAAGCACTGCACGTCGGCCATGCCGAGCCGGTCGTGGTCGGCGTCCAGCAGCTTGCCGTGCGCGCCGCCGAGCACATACGGCGCGAGCGCCTGGCGCAGCGCGTTCGATTGCAGCAGCACCGACAGGCCCGTCATCGTGCGCTGCTCCACCGGCGCACCGGCGAGGCTGCCGAGTGCAGACCAGATCGCGGTCTTCTCGTCCGGGCCGACCGCCACACCCTCGTGCCGCAAGCGGCCTTCGATCCATTCGGCCGCCCAGGTGCGGTAGCTCTCGCGGTCGATGCGGGCAAGCGGCTGGAAGGCGATTTCTCCGTCCGTGCCCAGGTCGTAGTGCTCGCCGCCCAGCCCGAGGATGGTGGCGCGCATGGAACGCCCCATGTCGAAGGCGAAGATACGTGAGCCGCGATAGCGGCGGAACTGCATCGCCAGCGTGGCGAGCAAGACCGACTTGCCCATACCGGTCGGGCCGGCGACCAGCGTGTGGCCCACGTCGCCGATGTGCGTCACCAGCCGAAATGGCGTCGCGCCATCGGTGCGGGTGACGATCAGCGGCGGGCCGCCGAGATGGTCGTTCTTCTCTGGCCCGGCCCATACCGCCGACACCGGCATCATGTGCGCCAGGTTCAGCGTCGAAACGATGGGCTGGCGCACATTGGCGTAGGCGTTGCCGGGGAGCGAGGACAGCCACGCATCCACGGCGTTGAGCGTTTCGGGAATGGTGACGAAGCCCCGGCTCTGGATGGCGCGCTCCACCATGCGCAGCTTCTCGTCGGCCGCGGCCGGGTCGGCATCGAGCACCGTCACCGTGGCGGTGAGGTAGCCGAAGGCGACTTGATCGCAGCCCAGCTCCTGCAAGGCGGCATCGGCATCCGTGGCCTTGTTCGCGGCATCCGTGTCCACCAGCGGCGACTCCTGCTGAAAGATCGTTTCGCGTAGCAGTGCGATGACGTTCTTGCGCTTGGCGAACCACTGGCGGCGCAAGCGCCCCAACTCCCGTTCCGCCTCGGATTTGTCGAGGCACAGAAAGCGCGTACTCCAGCGATACGCAAATCCGAGGCGGTTGAGGTCGTCCAGAATCCCCGGCCAGGTCGAGGTCGGGAAGCCCCGCACCGTCGCCACCCGGAGGTGCTGGTCGCCCAGCATGGGCGCCAGGCCGCCGATCAGCGCGGAGTCGGTCAGCAGCGCGTCGATGTGGAATGGCACCTCGGGCACGCCCACGCGATAGCGTCGCGTCGAGATGGCCGCGTGCAGGTAGGTCAGCGTCTGGCTGTCGTCCAGCCAGGCAATCTCCGGCATCACGCCATCAAGCAAGTCAAAGACGCGATCCGATTCCGCGATGAAGGCAGTCAGGCGCTCGCGCCAGTCCACGCCTTCGGTAGGGCGGTTCTCGTACAACATGCCCGCCGCGCGGGCGCGGGATTCCTCGGGAGGTAGGTACACCAGCGTCAGGTGATAACCGCTCTCAAAGTGGTTACCCGATTCCTCGAAGGCCGCGCGCCGTTCCTCGTCCACCAGCCACGACAGCGGTTCGGGAAACTCCGAGTGCGGATAGTCGGCGGCAGCGCGGCGCTCGGCCTCGATAAACAGCGCCCAGCCCGAGCCCATTCGGCGCAGCGCGTTGTTCAGCCGTGCGCTGGTGGCGATCAGCTCGCCTTGCGTGGCGCTGTCGAGGTCAGGCCCGCGAAACCGGGCCGTGCGCTGGAAACTGCCGTCCTTGTTCAAGACGACACCCGGCGCGACCAGCCCGGCCCAGGGCAGCCAGTCGGCGAGCAAGGCCGGGCGCTGACGGTATTCGGCGAGGTTCAGCATGGCGGCATCCCCTCACACGTCCAGCAGCGGGCGGTGCTTGATGTGCCGGGCGAACACGGCCATGAACTGCGGATCGACGCGCGCACCCCAGACCGCCAGCGAATGGCCGACGATCCAAAGCACGACGCCCGGAATCCACAGTTGCAGGCCCAGCCCGACGGCGGCAGCCAGCGTGCCGTTGGCAATCGCCACGGTGCGCGGTGCGCCGCCCAGCAAGATCGGCTCGGTGAGCGAGCGATGCAAAGGCACCTCGAACCCGGCCGCGAAGCTATCCGGGCCGCTCATACGACAGCCCCGCCGGAGAAGCTGAAGAACGACAGGAAGAACGAGGATGCGGCGAAGGCGATGGACAGGCCGAACACGATCTGAATCAGCTTTCGGAAGCCGCCCGACGTGTCGCCGAAGGCCAGCGCGAGGCCCGTGGCGATGATGATGATGACGGCCACGATGCGCGCCACCGGCCCTTGGATCGACTCCAAGATCGACTGCAAGGGGCCTTCCCAGGGCATCGAGGAACCGGCGGCCTGCGCGGTTCCGGCCAGGAACAGCAGCAGCGCGGCCAGCATCAGTCCTTGCCCCGCAGGACGGGCCAGGCTGTGCAGCCGTGACCGCGCAGGAAGGCGCAAAGCCGGATTTGCAGAAAAACGGAAAGCAGGAACGATCATCTGCGTCATGGCAGTTCTCCAGGGTGGTTGAGGGACGGGGAAGAAAGGGCGGACTGCGATGGCAGCTCGGGAAACGGCGCGTCCAGTGCATCCGCCAATCGGTAGCCCACGCCGTCGAAGCCGACGACGCGGGCGATGCTCTCGATGCGGCGCTTGCGCCCGCGTCCGGCGATGTGGATCACCACGTTGACCGCCTCGGCGATCAGCGCACGCGGCGGGTTCACCGCCACTTCGAGAATCAGTTGCTCCATGCGCAGCAGCGCGCCCAGCGCGGAACCCGCGTGGATCGTGGCGATGCCGCCGGGGTGGCCAGTGCCCCACACCTTGATGAGATCCAGCGCCTCGGCCCCGCGCACCTCGCCGACGACGACGCGATCCGGCCGCAGGCGCATGGACGAACGCACCAGCTCGGTCATGGACACCACGCCGGAGCGCGTGCGCAGCGGTACGTGGTCGCGGGCCGCGCATTGCAGCTCCACCGTGTCTTCGAGCACCAGCACGCGGTCGCCGGTGGCGGCGATTTCGGCGAGCAAGGCATTGGCGAGCGTGGTCTTGCCGCTGCTGGTGGCCCCGGCGATCAGGACGTTCTGGCGCTCACGTACAGCGCGCACCAGAAAGCCCGCCTGGGCGGCGGTCATCATTCCGTCCACGACATACCGCTCCAGCGGGATCACGCCGATGGCGCGCTTGCGCAGCGCGAAGGCCGGCCCCGGCGCGGCGGGCGGCAAGATGCCCTCGAAGCGTTCGCCGGTTTCGGGCAGCTCGGCCGATAGCATCGGCTGGCCGCGATGCACCTCCGCGCCAACGTGGGCCGCGACCAAGCGGATGATTCGCTCGCCATCCGCTTCGGGCATCTCTACGCCCATCGGCACGCGGCCCGATGACAACCTATCCACCCAAAGGGTGCGATCCGGGTTGAGCATGATTTCCACCACGTCGGGGTCTTCGAGCGCGGTGGCGATCAGCGGCCCCCATTGCCGTGCGCAGCATCTGGATGCGCCGGTCGAGCGACGTGGCGCTCATGGATTGGGGAATGGCGCTCATGACGCACGCTCCCGCGCCTGGGCTGCCGCCGCCGCTTCCTCCATCCGCATCGGGTCGGGATGCAGTTCCTCCACCACGTCGCGCACGAGGCTGCGCCCGCGCAGCAGGTGGCGGCCAAGCTGCTCGGTGAACTGCTCGAAGCGTGCCTTGCCCTGGGCGCGCGCCGCCTCTTGGTGCGCCTCGGGAATCGGCGTGCTGACGGTCAGGTAGTAGCGAATGAACAGCGCCAGCGTCTCGATCTGGATGTTTTGGTCGCGTTCCATTCGTTCGGCCTGGCGTGACAACCGATCAAGGCGCTTGGCAATTGCTGCCTCGCGCTGGTCGGCGGCATCGGGCGACAGCCACGATGCGAGCGCTGCTGCGACGATGGATGACTTGGACACGCCTTTCTTGGCGGCCAGTTCATCGAGCCGCTGGGCGTGCTCGGGCTGGATAAAGAGGTTCAGGCGGTAGTGGCTCATATCTCGATTCCGTCGCTAGGGTCGAGGGAAGCCAGCCGGGCCGTGCGTTGCATGGCCGGATCAAGCTGGCGAGGAAGGGGAAGCGGCAGGTCGTCGTCGTCATCGAGCAGGCCCAGGTCGGCAGCGGGCGCGGCCAGCTCGGGGTCGTAGGCGACGGCTTCGGAAAGTTCGGGCTGGCGGCGCGGGCCGCCGTCGTCGGCCGAAGCACCGAAGCCTTCGGCTGCATCGGCCGCAGGCGCGGCGGGCACGGCAGGAATCGCCAGGCCGCTCCAGTCGTCGGAACGCAGCGGCGGTACATCGGCATAGCCGGTATCCGCCAGGACGGGGGGCGGCAGTACACGCCGCTTGAAATTGGTGTCCGCGTAGTAGCGCAGCTTCTTGGCCTTGACCGGCGCGACGCTGGACACCATCACCACTGCCTCGTCGGGCGGAAGCTGCATGACTTCGCCCGGCGTGAGCAGCGGGCGCGCGGTTTCCTGCCGAGACACCATCAGGTGCCCCAGCCACGGTGCGAGCCGGTGGCCCGCGTAGTTGCGCTGCGCGCGCAGCTCGGTCGCGGTGCCCAGCGTCTCGGAAATGCGCTTGGCCGTGCGCTCGTCGTTCGTGGCGAACGTCACGCGCACATGGCAGTTGTCGAGGATCGAATGGTTCTGGCCGTAGGCTTTGTCGATCTGGTTGAGCGACTGCGCGATGAGGAAGCTGCGGATGCCGTAGCCCGCCATGAAGGCCAGCGCCGTCTCGAAGAAGTCGAGCCGGCCCAGGGCCGGGAACTCGTCGAGCATCAGCAGCAGCTTGTGGCGGCGTTCGATGCCATCGCTTCCATCCAGCGATTCGGTGAGCCGCCGTCCGATCTGGTTCAGGATCAGGCGGATGAGCGGTTTGGTGCGCGAAATGTCCGAAGGCGGCACCACCAGGTACAGCGATACGGGGTGCTCGGCGGAAATGAGGTCTGCTATGCGCCAGTCGCAGCGCGAGGTGACTTCGGCCACCGTGGGATCGCGGTACAGGCCGAGGAACGACATGGCGGTGCTCAACACGCCGGAACGCTCGTTGTCCGACTTGTTGAGCACTTCGCGCGCCGCGGATGCCACCACCGGATGCGGGCCATCGCCCAGGTGGGGCGTGGTCATCATCCGGTGCAGGGTCAGCTCGAACGGGCAGGCAGGGTCGGAGAGGAAGTTGGCGACGCCGCGCAGCGTCTTGTCCTCGCCCGCATAGAGCACATGCAGGATGGCGCCGACCAGCAGCGCGTGCGAAGTCTTCTCCCAGTGGTTGCGTCGCTCCAGCGCGCCTTCGGGATCGACCAGGATGTCCGCGATGTTCTGTACGTCGCGCACTTCATGCGCTCCGCGCCGCACCTCCAGCAGCGGGTTGTAGGCCGCCGACTTCGCATCCGTCGGGTTGAACAGCAGGCAATGCGAGAAGCGCGAGCGCCAGCCTGCGGTGATTTGCCAGTTCTCGCCCTTGATGTCATGGATGACCGCTGACGCAGGCCATGAAAGAAGCGTCGGTACTACGAGGCCAACGCCCTTGCCCGAGCGCGTGGGCGCGAAGGTCAAAACGTGTTCCGGGCCTTCGTGGCGCAGGTACTGGCGGTCGTGCTGGCCGAGGAACACGCCGGCCGGCTGCGTGAGGCCCGCTTTGCGAATGTCCTCCGCGTTGGCCCAGCGTGCCGAGCCGTAGGTGGTGACGAGGCGTGATTGGCGCGAACGCCAGATCGACATGCCGATGGCGACCAGCACGGCGACAAGGCCGCTGCCGCCAGCAATCGCACCGCCGATGTCGAAAACACGGGGCGCGTAGGCGTCAAAGAAGAACCACCACTCGAACAACCGCCACGGGTGGTAGACCGGCGTACCCAGGAAATCAAACCAGGGCGAGCCAAGGCGTACTTGATAACAAAGGGCCGCTGCCGTCCATTGTGTGGCTGCCCACACGCCGGCGATCACGATGCCGAATACGACGGCGGTCTGACCGAACAACACGTTCGTCCCTCGCATGACCTAGCCTCCGATTTCTCCTGCGCTCATTCCTCATGGAAAAAGCGGCACAAGGACGTGCCGCAGGCATCAGGATCGGCGCTGCGTCAGTGCCGGTCAAAGACCGTTTAGGGCTTAAAGGTCGAGCAAAAAGAATGAATGAGCGCGGTGGCGAGACAAAGAAGAACGCCGCAAGCGCGGGTGCGTTGCGGCGTGTTGGGCAGAGGAATTAAAGCGGTGAGGCGATTCGCAAATAATCAGAGGTTGGGTGACTCTTTCGGTATGGTGTATTGCGTTTGTACATCGCCATAGAACCGCTTGCGTGTGGCTTCGGCGGCCCGGTTGCATAACACCTCACCCAGCTTGGAGCGTTCAGTCTTGCATTGATGTCGCAGCTTATTGAGTCGTTCCGGGTTGGCTGCCAGCTCTACCACCATCGGAATTTTTGCCTCCGGGTCAGCGACTTTTTTCTGAGCTGCCTCAGATTGGTCACATGCGGTCAATGCGGCCACCAGCACGGGCAGGATGAGTTTTCATGGCATCAGTTCCTCCGGGGGGCCTGGGTTGTGGCCCCGCATGGGCCTGGGTGAATCGGGCGATTCAATGGCCTGAACACGTTCAATAAAGCGCATCATCACATCAGATAGATCGCCCCCAAGGTGCAGCAGGTAGGTCGTCAGCGGCGGTACACGTGATGCCAGCGGCCGGGACACAACGCCGGCTTCGTTGCTGGCTGCAATGTGTGCTGCACCAGTGAGTCCGAGCGCGAAACCCGCCGACACCAGCGCCATCATCAGGTCACAGGACGCAACCCGCTCCGCGACCAACGGCTCCACGTCGGAACGACGCAACACTCGCTCGACATGCCTGGCATGACCTTCGCAAACTTGCGGATCGCACAAGACCAGCGGGTAGCGCAGTAGCTCGTCCAGAGGAATGCGCTTGTGAGCCAGCAGCGGATGCCGTGCTGGAACCGCAACCATGAGCGCATCGCTCCAGGCGGGTATGGTGACGATGCCATCACCTACGTCTTCGAACTGCGCAAATCCCACGTCGTACAGATCGTCATGCAAACCTTTAATCTGCTGCGACAGCGGCACCTCGAAGAAGCGGATCTGGACCTCGGGTTCTTCCTGTCGGCAGAGGGCTAGTAAAGCGGGAAGGCGCGACGGCGTAATGCCGTCGGATAAAGCCACGCGCAGTTGACCATGAAATCCATTGGCCGCAGCGTTCACGCTCTCACGCGCTTGTTCTAGGGCCGCAAAAACTCGGCGCACGTGCTCCAAAAACAGCTTGCCTGCACGGGTCAGTTGTGTGCTACGCGTGGTACGCGCAAATAGCACCACGCCCAGTTCTTCTTCAAGCTCTTTGATGGCTCGCGACAACGGCGACTGCTCCATATGAAGCCGCTCGGCCGCGCGTGCAAAATGAAGTTCTTCAGCAACAGCCAAAAAGTATCGCAGGTGTCGCAGTTCCATGCATAAAGCTCCCATTTGGAGGGTACAAGGAATGCGGCAGCAGAGGTACGCCACCTGTTCATGCACCCTGTCACGAACTCTTATCGGAGCACTGCCACCAGCCACTCCGTCCGTCCTCCATCTGGCCCCAGCTTTCGATTTCTTCTGCTTTGCACTCAAATTGCCAACGATCGAAGCGCGCATGGACACACGAGATTGCGACTGCGGGGCATGTGCACTCTTGATACGCCGAGCTATGAGCACGTCATACGCAGGCATTCACGTGCCGACGGCGGCAGCGAGCTTGCGCAAGTCGGTGGCAGGGTTGGCGAGTGCGGCGCGGTCGGGCTGCGCACCGGCCGCAAGCAGCCGCCGAAGCGGCGCGAAGTCGCGCGCGTTGTTCACGCAGGTGGCGCCCACGATGCAGCCCTTTTGCAGCTCGATCAGCGTGAACTTGGGCGACTCGATGGAGAACTCGCCGCGCACGATTTCCTCGTCGCCACTTGCAAGCCCCGCCACCTGGATGCGCAGTGCACCCTGGTCGGACCAATACCATGGCAACTCTGCATATCCAGGCGCGGCTGGATCAACCAAGTGGCGCGCGACCGCGATCCCCTGATTCTGCGCGTTCGACCAGGTTTCGATGCGCTCGAAGCGCCCACTCAAAGGGTTGCGCTGGCGCGTCACGTCGCCAATCGCGTAGACATCGGGGCAGGTGGTGCGCCCGAAGGCATCGACGAAGATGCCGTCGTCGCAGGCCAGACGGGCCGCGCGCGCGAGCGCGTCGTTGGTCACCACGCCTATACCCACGACCACCATGTCGGCCGCGATGCGCGCGCCGTCGTCGAGTAGCACGGTGCCCTCGGTAAAGCCAGTGACGCTGCGGCCGAAGCGCAAGTCCACCCCCTGCGCTGCGTGGTAGCGCGCCACGAAGTCCGAGAGCGTGGAAGAGGCCGCGCGGCCCATGAGGCGCGGCTGGGTTTCGACCAGCGTCACGTGAACACCCGCTGCGCGCGCCGTGGCCGCAAGTTCGAGCCCGATCACGCCGCCGCCAACGATCAAGAGCCGAGCCTGCGGGCGCAAGCCGACCTGGATGCGCCGCGCGTCTTCGAGTGTGCGCAGCGTGTGCACGGGCATGGGCGCGCTCTGCAAGGCCGGCAGCGTGCGCGGGGTTGCGCCCGTGGCGAGCACCAGCGTGCCGTAGGGCAGCGTGCGCCCGTCCGACAGCGTCACCGTGTGTGCCTGCGGGTCGAACGACTGCGCCGCCACGCCCAACAGCCATTCGACCTCGGGCGCGCGCTTGCAGTCGAGGCGGATTTTCTCGGCGTCGCCATGGCCCATGAAGTCTTTAGACAAGGGCGGACGATCGTAGGGCGGCTCGGCCTCGTCGCCGACCACGGTGAGCGGCCCCTGGTAGCCGGCCTGGCGCAGTTCACTAGCAAAAGAGACGGCGGCCAAACCGGCACCGAGGACGACGACAGGGGCTTTCATTGCTTCTTGGGGCATCGTGCAGTGGCTCGATAAATCATTGGAAAAAGGGGCGGCCCAATTCAGCAGCAAATTGCCCGGCCGCATCACTTTGCATGCGTGTCACTGTACGCCGAACGATTACCGTACGTTATCGAGCCGCTTGCATTGAAGTTCAGCAAAAATCGCTGTCCGGGCCAGAATCAGAATTGCTTGCGCACAGCCAGGAAGCTCACCAGCGGGTCCAGACGCACGTTGGCCGTGACCGGTACGCCGCCCATGGTACCACTGGCCGTGGTCTTGAGGTAGACCTTCTGCAGCGTGAAGGAGATGCTGTAGCCGTCAGCCAAAGGCCAGTCGGCACCGACGATGAAGGCGCCGCCAAAGTTGTTGTCCACCTTGAGGTTTTGCAGTGCGCCCTCGCTGGTGCTGAATACCTTGAGGTAGCTCATGCCGCCGCCGAAGAATGGGCGGATAGGGCCCCACATGCCCGGCGAGTAGCTGAGTGTCAGAATTGCCGGCCCAGCTTTTACGCCACCGAGACGCCCCAAAGTCCCGAGGTTGCCAGTGCCGGACAGGTCTGTCTTGACGGGCGTGCCGATGTCCAGCCTAGCCGTCCAGTTGGGGTTAAGGGAATAAGCGATTTCCAGGCCCAGTACGGTGTCGTCGCTGGCGTTTACGCCAGCCCCCGGGACGGGCCCGCCGGCATACAGGTCGGCCTTGGTGTTGAAGTTCATGTGCACCGCGCCCAGCGCCAGTGACCAGGGCGAAGTTGGTGCGCTCGGTGCTGTTTGTGCGTGGGCGTTGCTGACCACTGCGGCGCAGACCAACGAAAGCAGGGTGCGGAAAAAGCGTTTCATGGGTTGTCTCCTTATGTTCTGTTAAATGGACTATCTGACTTTTCTAGAGCAAAGCAGCGGCCCATTTCCCTTGCGGGAAAGCGGCCAACAGATTTGCTCCGTGCGGAAAAAAGGAAATGGGGGCTCAGCCGTTGGCTAGGAAGTCCAGCGTCAGCCGATTGAAGGCGTCCGCGTGCTCCCATTGCGCCCAGTGACCACAGCGCGGGAAGACGTGCAACTGCGCATCCGGCATGTTCGCGACCAGCTTGAGGCCGTGGTCCAGCGGCACGAAGCGGTCATCGCGCCCCCAGGTGACCAGGGTCTTGGCCTTGATCTCGCCCAGGCGCGGCGACACGTCCCAGGCCGAAAGCGGCACTTTTTGCGCGCTCAGGATGAAGTTCTTCAGGTGCTCGGGGTTGCGCTGGATGTTGGCCCAGCGCCCTTGCAGCAGTTCGTCGGTGATCAGGCTCTGGTCGAACATGAACACGTTGAGCATCTGCTTGAGCGTTTCGAGCGAGGGCTCGGCGTAGAGCTTGAACAGCAGCTTGATGCCCTCCATAGGCATGGGGTTGAACAGGCTGGCGCCCAGGCCGCCCGGCCCCATGAGGATCACTTTGCCGGTGCGCTCGGGGTATTCGAGCGCAAAGTTCAGTGCGCCCGCGCCGCCCATGGAGTTGCCCACGAGGTGCGCTTTATCAATACCCAGCGCGTCCATCATGCCCTTGACCGCGCGCGCGTTGACCAGGCCGCGCTGCTCGTCCATCACGACAGCATCGGACTTGTTGAAGCCCGGCGCGTCCGGCAGGATCACGCGGTAGCCGGCCGCGACGAAGGGGCCGATGTTGCGGTAGTAGTTGCTCCACCCCCCCGCTCCCGGTCCGCCTCCGTGCAGCATGATTACCGCTTCGCCCTGGCCTGCATCGTTGAGGTGAATGCGGAAGTTGGAGAGGCCTTTTTCGTTGATGGTGACGAATTTGCTCGTCGTGCTTTCGCTCAGTTCTGTCATGGGTATTTCCTAAAAAATTGAATGACGCGGTTCAGCGCTGGCCGCGTACCGACTTGTGACCCCACATGGCGGTGCGGTTGTGGCGCACCACCGTCCAGGAGGAATCCACCGTGCGCGGTCCCCAGCCGAACTCGACTTCGATCATGGGCGACGGCGTGTCGGCATAGAAGGAGATCGTATGGTCGTTGGTGTGGCGCCCGAGCAGGGAAGTGATGCGCCCGGCCGCGTCCAGCCGATCGAAGGCATAGCCCACGTCGTCTATGGTGTTGGCTTGCAGCATGAAATGGTGGATGCGCTTGGGGATTGGGAAGGCAGCCAGGGCGATCGTGTGGTGGCGCCCATTGCAGTGCAGGAAGTGCGCGGGCACGCTCATTTCCGGCCCCATCTGGATGTCGATGATGTCGGACAGCACAAAGCCCAGCACTTCGGTGTAGAACGCCATCGCCTTGGCGGTGTCGGGGACGCAGCGCACGAAATGCCCGATACCCTGGTCGCCTGTGACGAAGCCCGACACGGGAGCGCTGGGCAGGAAGGGCTGGTCGAAGGTTTCTGCCGGGCCGTAGTAAATCTCGAGCGGCAGGCCGAAGGGGTCTTGCAGGCACAACAGGCCCATGACTTTGCGCTGCTGCATGAGCGCTTCGTCACCGCGGGTGAAGGCTACCCCTGCCTGGCGCAGCTTGTCGGCCATGCGCTCGAGCGCAGCGGCGTCATCCACTTCCAAGCCTGCGTAGGCTAGGTCGTCGAGTTCGCCCGGCTGCACGGCGATGCGCCAGGCACGCTGATCGGCACGGTACAGCGCAGCGTCGCCGGCAGCACCCGCCGCCATCAAACCCACGTTTTGCGTCAAAAAGTAGTCCCAGGCGGGTACGTCCTTGACGGCGAAGCCGAGGTAACCCAAACGTTCGATGTCATGTCTTCTCCTTGGTTATGAAAGCTGCAGTTTCTGCGGCAGGTCTTTGCCCCCGGCAGCCTCGAAAAAGCCGCGCACGCCCATGCCACCGTCATGGTTCAGCAGAGCGCCCGTGGTGGGGAAGGTGTCGCCGCGCGTGGCAAAGAACACATAGGCCCCGGTGTATTCCGCGGCCACGGGCATGCGGCCCACCGGCAGCACCGAGGCCAGCATGTCGCCCAGCGGCACGCTGGAGATGGCCTGGTTGGCCATGCCCAGCGAGGCCGGGCCACGCAGGTCGGTGCTCATGCCGCCGGGCGCCACACCGTTGACGCGCACGTGCGGGGCCAGTTCGAAAGCGAGTTCGCGCACCATGCCCACGACGGCATGTTTGGTGGCTGTGTAGAGCGGGCCGCCGCCATTGGGGTAGAAGCCGGCGTTCGAGATCGTGAAGACCACGCTGCCGCGGCTTTGCACCAGCGCGGGCAGGCAGGCCTTGACGGCCAGCAGATAGCCTTTGACGTTGATGTGGAACACCTCGTCGAAGGCGGCATCGATCTTGTCGTCGGGGATGTCGACCAGTGGCATCGAATAGTCCCAGATGCCCGCGTTGGGGATCAGGCAGTCGATCTTGCCGAAGGCAGCAACGCATTCGCGCGCGGCCTTCTGGTGGTCGGCCAGCACGCGCACATCGCCTTCGATGCCAAGCACCTTGGCGCCGTGCGCGGCCTTCAACTCCTGGAGCCTGGCGGCCGACTTGTCGAGCACGGCCACGCGCGCGCCTTCGGCGACGAAGCGGTCCACGATGGCGCGGCCCAGGCCCGAGCCGCCGCCGGTGACCAGGGCTACTTCATTGGTGAGTTGCATGTTGTTCTCGCTTTTGGTTCAGGTATGCAGCGCGGCTGCGGAAAAATCGACCAGCACGTCCCGCCCTTCGATGCGGATCGGATAGACCTTCAAAGGCTCGCAGGGCGGGGGCGATTTGACCTTGCCTGTACGCACACAAAACTTTCCCATGTGCAGGGAGCACTCCACGACATCGCCGTCGAGGTAACCACCTTCGGCCAGCGACCACTCTCCGTGGGTGCACTGATCCTGCGTGGCAAAAAACTCACCCTCGACATTGAAAATCGCCACCTTTTGCGCGTCATGACTGACTTGCAAGGCTTCTCCGGGCGGAACATCGTCCACGCTGCAGGCTTTGGTAAACGCCATCGTGCTGGTTCCTCCGCTCAGAAAAACACGCTGAGGTTGTTCGCCAGAATCGTGCTCTGGTCGATCAGGATGGTGCGGCGCGCAATCTTGAAGCCCAGGCCGTTGTTGGCGCGGCGCAGCACGTCGCGGCGTTCGCCCGCAAAAATGTCCATTTGCCGCTCATTGCGATTGCGGTAGAGCAGAAAGGCGGAGGCCACTTCGAGCGTGCCGGGCGTGTCGGTTTCGCGCACGATCACGTTCGAGACGATATGCCGGGTACGCGACAGCGGCTCTTCGGCCCAGTTCAGGTCGGAGGTACGCTGGCGAATGCGACCGCGCATCATGTCGTAGTCTTCGTCGAAGTGCGCATGTGAGCCGGCAGGAACGTATTCCTTGTGGCTGTCGCGCTTATGAAGCGTGGTGCGGATGGGCATCCAGTAGTGAATGTCCTGTTCGAGCAACTCGAACCAGGCCGCGAAGTTGTGGTGGTCTAGCAACTGGGCTTCGCGGTAATAAAACTGCTCAACCTCATGTTGCAGTTGTGGACTTACGGGCTGGGCGGGCCAGGCAAATTCTTTGATCAGTTCGGCCGTACTCTGGGCCATGGCGACAACGGTCATGTGGTATCTCCTTGAAGGATTTTTCGTGGACTCAGGGCTTGAGCGTGTCCCAGCTTGGCTCGGACATCATGCGCGCCCAGTGGTGGTACAGGCCTCGAGCTGCTTCTTCGGCGTAGACGTAAGCTGTCTTGCCTGGGAAATCCGGGTTGCTCTTGTTGGGCACGTTGATGCCCATATGCGCACAAAGGGGAGCGCTCTTGGCCTTGTGGCCACGGAGCCCACGCTGGATTTCGACCCAGTTCTCACCATCGTCCTGCTCAAAGGTACCGCCAGCACTGAAAGTGCGGATGTTCTGGCGGCGAAACTCTTCCTTGATGTCCTCGGGCGCGTCGGCATCGACGACCACGAAGGCCCACACTTCCACTTCATTGGGGCCGCGCGGGTGCCAGCTACGGATGGTGTTGATGCCTGGCAGGAATGAACAGGTCGGGAACACTGTCATGTGCTGGAGGTACATGGTTTGCGTCGGCATTTGGTTCAGGCGCTTGGCGGCCTTTTCTGCGGCCGGGCCTTGAGTCCAGTACTGCGCGATTTTGGGGCCCGCTATGGCCATCAGGATGGCGGGGTCGTTGATGAACCAACCCGTGCCATGCCCACCCCAGGCGGCACGGAACTGATTGCCATTTTTGGACATTTGCACTTGCGTCAGGTCCATCTCGGGCGGCAGGCTGGCTAAGACGCCCGACAGGTGAGACATCGTGCCGGCGTGGTACATGTCGCTGCAGAATTGCTCGGCAGCAAACTTCCAGTTGCAGGGGATGACCCACTTTTGCATGCCGCCGACGATAGTCGTGCCGGCTTCGGTGCGGTCGAGCATCACGTCCATGTAGGGCATGGCGTCGCTCAGGTAGGTTTTGAGGTCAGGGGCCTCGGCGTCCCAGTTCGCGAAGATCAGGCCCTTGTAGGTTTCCACGCGCGCCTGCAGCGGACCCCAGTCGGCTTTGTCGAAGCCGCAATCGCCTTCCTTCTGGTCACAGAAAGCCTCTTTTTCGTAGGGCACGTTGACCAGGTTGCCGGCAATGTCATACGCCCAGCCGTGGTAAGTGCAGGTGAAGGCCTTTGCATTACCCGCATCGGAGCGGCAAATGCGCATGCCACGGTGGCGGCACTGGTTCAGGAAGACTTTGATGCTTCCGTTCTTTTGCCGCACCATGATCACAGGGTCTTCGCCCATGTAGGTGGTCAGGTAGTCCCCGGTCTTGGGGATGTGGGCTTCATGCCCGAGCAGCAGCCAGGAGCGCGCAAAGACGCGCTCGAGCTCGATCTCGTAGAGATCCTGGTCTGCGTAGATGCGCGGGTCGATCAAGCCCTTGTCTTGATCGACCAGTGCGCGGATGGCTTCGTCCGTCCAGCGACGCTTGAACGTCAGCGGCAGGGCTTGCACTTCGCGTTCCGAATGTATTCCCAT